>CAIVHI010000140.1 GCA_903905685.1 uncultured Bacteroidota bacterium
AATTGTTTTAATAGCCCATCCCGATGGTTAAACATTGCCTCCGCACTGCGAAATGCAGTTTCCAAATATTCTGTTTCCTGTTCATCATAATCGCAGCATCGGTAGGCCGTACGGATGCGCAAACAGCAGGTGTTGCCCATCATGGCTTGCACCGGTCAAGCACCGGCAGTATGTCGCTTCCCATCACGTTGCCGGGCATTACGGGCACGCTGTCATTCTGCGTGGGTGCCACATCTACGCTTACCTGCGATACGGGCGGCGTATGGACGAGCTCCAACCCCGCCATTGCCCAAATTGGAGACACTACCGGGATAGTTGCCGGTTTGTCGGCCGGGGTGGATACCATCTATTTCACTTTAGATTCCTCCACCGCCATGGCGGTCATCACCGTCAATCCGCTTCCCAATGCGGGTGCCATAATTGGCATCGACTCCATTTGCGTGGGTGCCACATTCACCTTTACCGACTCCGCTCTCGGCGGCACCTGGGGCAGCCTCACCCCATCCAAAATGTCGGTGGTGGGCGGCGTGGCCATGGGTATCACTGCGGGATACGGCATTGTGGGCTATACGGTAAGTAACAGTTGTGGCGGCGCTACGGCCACTAAGGTGGTTACGGTTATGCCCCTCCCAAAAGCGGGCACCATTACGGGCTCCGCGTTTGTTTGTCCCGGCTCCATCACGGCGCTTTCAGATAGTGTTGCCGGCGGCATTTGGGGTATGACCAACGGCAATGCACTCGATTCGGCAGGATACGTCACCGGTGTAATTCCCGGGCTAGATACCGTTTTGTATGCCTATACCAATGCATGTGGCACCGCTATCGATTCCTTCCCCATGACCATCGTACCGCTACCGAATGCAGGTGCCATAACAGGAGATTCCGGCATGTGCTTTTTCTCCACTACTACGCTGGCCGATAGTGTGGCCGGCGGAAAATGGAAAGTACAGAACAACCTGCTGACCATAGACTCCCTGACCGGCGCGGTGGTGAGTGGGGGTGGTGTCGGCTTGGATACCGTAGTATATACTTATTCCAACTACTGCGGCTCCGCATCTGCCACCAAGACCATCACCATCGCAGTGTACCCCGGCGCGGGCATCATTTACGGCCCCGACAGCGTATGTGCCGGTGCCACCAATATTTATGTGGACTCCGTAGGAGGCGGCACTTGGAGCAGCACCGGCACAGGCATCCTCTACATCGACGACAGCTCTGTATCTGCCATTGGCGAAGGCACCGACACCTTGCGCTACAGTATTTCGAACGCCTGCGCAACGGTTTATGCACGGTTGCCGATTACCGTAACCGGACTGCCGTTTGCGGGTATCATTTTTGGCGATGACAGCGTTTGCCAAGGGGCAACCATCACATTAATAGCATCGCACCCCGGCGGAGTCTGGGCAATGTCGAACAGCATTTGCACCGTTGATTCCGTTGGAGACATAATGGGCGTGCTCTATGGTGGCGATACCGTCATTTATTCGGTAACCAACATTTGCGGCACCGCCACCACCACCTACCCCATGGGGGTTAAGGCGGTGCCTGTGGTAAGCCCCATTACGGCAACAGGTACCGTGTGCGTAGACGGAAGCTCGAGCGTGACCGATGCAGCCCCCGGAGGCATGTGGACGCTCACCAATGGCCGGGCATCGATAGTGGATACCGTATTGTTGGGGCACGCGGCCGGTCTCGACACCTTGGTATATACCGTAACCAATGAATGCGGCAGTGTGAACGCCACAGCAACCATTACCGTATTGCCTTTGCCGACAGGCGCAGTGGTTACGGGAAAAGATTCGCTTTGCACCGGAGATTCCATAACCCTCACGCCATCTATTGCAGGCGGCACATGGTCTAGCGAATACCCTGAATTTGCTACCGTTGGTAGCTCCGGCCATGTGGTTGGGGTGGCCACCGGCGCCGATACCGTATTCTATATCGTAACCAACAGTTGTGGGTCGGTAGCCACGGCACACGGCATTATGGTGATGCAGACTTTAAGCCCCATGGCCTATGGTCTGAATTATGTGTGCATCGGCGGCAGCACCGACTCCCTGTTCGGCGTACCAAGTGGTGGTACGTGGACGGCTACCAACACCGACGCTTCGGTGGTAACGATTGCCGATGGCGCGATTGTCACCGGCCACAACGCCGGTTATGACACCATCCAATACAAATTGACGAACTATTGTGGAACGGCAACCTACAACTTCCAGGTGCAGGTGGAGAAGGTGAATACGCCCACTATTTCGGGCAGCACCCTACTTTGTGTGGGTAAACAAGACACGCTTTACGGCATCCCCCCATACGGATACTGGGCCGTGTCCGACACCAATATTGCTAGGGTCCAAATCCTGTCGGATGCGGGTGTACTGACTCCGGAAAATCCCGGGGTAGACACCATTGTCTACTACATGACCAACATTTGCGGCACGGGCACTTATTCCATCCCGGTTACTGTTCACACTAAGGCTTGGTGCGATTCTACAGAGGGTGTGCCGACGGTGCCACAAGCATTCGAAAAAACAGGGCTATATCCCAATCCCAATTCGGGTTCATTCACCTTAGTGGTGCCGCAGCAAGAGACCGTCACCGTAGCGGTTTTCGACCTAACGGGGCGCTTGATGGCGGAATTCCAACTACCCGAACAACGCGACACCCAAGTACACCTTGCGGTAAACGGCTTGGCACCCGGCACCTACTTGGTGAGGATGGTGGGCAAGACCGTAAATGAAACCATCAAAATGCTGGTGACGGCGGAATAGCAAACCTACACCGGGATTCGACCCATGAGTCAAAGCGTTTAAAAGATGAAAGCCATCCATGAAAGCGTACCATCTCCTACCATAGTCACCGAGCGGTTGATACTAAAAGTAGTTGACGCTGCCGTATGGCAACAACTGCTGGAGCAACTCACAGACGGGGAAATCATGGAATTTATGGGGTGCAACACCCCCGAAGAGCTAGCCATGGAACGCTTCAGGTATCGGGATCATCACTCGGGTGTCAACCGTAGTTTCTTGTCGTTCCTGCTTTTGGAGCGGGAAACCGGGCGGGTGATGGGCAAATGCGGCTACCACAACTGGATGCCCAACCACAATCGGTCAGAAATGGGCTACCTGCTATATGAGGATGCCGACAAAGGTCGCGGCTACATGAAAGAGGCATTGAGACCCATAGTGAATCACGGTTTCAACAGGCTTGGCCTACACCGCATTGAAGCCTTCACCGGCAAGGACAACATAGCGTCGCAACGGCTATTGAAAGGGCTTGGATTTCAATTCGAGGGTATCCTTCGCGAGCACTTCTGCGTAAACGGCGTGAATGAGGATTCGTGGTGTTTTTCCCTATTGAAGCGGGAATTTGAACGGCTGAAATAATTAAAACATCTATAAAATAGCTACCGCTATGAACCTTCTTGGCCAAATATCGCTCGTCGGCGCGCGCGCTATTTAGAATGGCGCTTGCCACGTTTCGGTACACCCCAAATCCTCGAGGTGAGTGCGGGTACCAGCATGACCGCCAGCGTGAGCAGGGAGGTCGCCATGTCTGTTTTCGGGTCTCTCAGCAGTTCGGCCATCAACGACTGCGGCCAGCGGGATTCCACATAAGACAAGGCAAGCTTGAGTCCCAATACTGCAATGACAATGTGGGCACAGGTCTCCAGGAACGGGTAGGCCTCCATGAGCTTAATGAATGCCCCTGCAACGAACCTGACGGCCAAAATGCCGAGAAATACACCGGTGCACACTAAAATGATATTGGGAGTGAAGGCCACGGCAGCAAAAACATTGTCGATGGAGAAAGCCATGTCCATAATTTCCACCATGATGACGGTGGCCCAAAACCCACGTTGCCGGGCGGCTTTTGCAGGGTCCGGCTTGGCACCGCCACCATGCTTTCCCGAAAAATGGTTGATTGCGATATAGAGCAGGTAGACGCCGCCCAATGGCTTGAGCCACCAAAAGCGAATCAGGATAACTGCAAAAGCCATGGCCGCCCCGCGAAACAGGTAGGCACCCAGCAAGCCGTAACGCAAGGCCTTCTTTCGGTCGGCTTGGGGCAAACCCAACACCATAGTGGCCAATACGGCTGCATTGTCTACCGACAGCAAGCTCTCCACCACCACCAAATTAAGGATGATGAGGAGGGAGGCTATGGGCTGGTTTGCGATTTGGTGCAGCGTTTCCATCATGACGAAGGTCGGCGGAATTATACGGTAAAGTTAGGGCGGATTGGAGATGTTGAAGCATTATGGCCGTTGCAGGCCCTATTAAAAAAGGCAAAGGCCGAACCTTTCGGAACGGCCTTTGCCCGGATATCTCTCCAACGAAATTAGATGATTTCGATTTCGGCACCGGCTTCTTTCAGTTTGGCTGCTATTGATTCAGCTTCACCTTTAGCGATGTTCTCTTTCACGTTTTTCGGAGCACCGTCAACGAGTTCTTTGGCTTCTTTCAAGCCAAGGCCGGTGAGGTCTTTCACGGTCTTAACGACGTTGAGTTTGGAAGCACCTGCATTTTTCAATACTACGGTGAATTCGGTTTTCTCAACTACTGCAGCGGCTGCAGGAGCTGCTGAGGGAGCGGCTACGGCCACAGCGGCAGCTGCGGGTTCGATACCGTATTCGGTCTTGAGGATGTTTGCCAGTTCGTTAACCTCTTTTACGGTGAGGTTTACCAGTTGTTCTGCAAATGCTTTTAAGTCTGCCATTTTATTGTTGTTTAATGTTTTTGAAAAATTGTTAATTCGTATAGTTGGTCTTGGAAGCCTGATATTACTGACCGGTAGGCTGCACTTATGCAGTCTCCCTGTCTTCGAGAGCCTTCACCAGCGATGCCAGTTTGGACCCTGCATTGAGCGCACTCATCAGGTTTTGAGCAGGCGACTGCAACAAGCCGATGACTTCGCCGATCAATTCGAACTTGCCCTTCAGCGTTTGGAGCGCTTCAAGCTGGTCGTCGCCGGTATAAACCGAACCATCGATGAATGCAGCCTTCAAAACGGGCTTCTTGGTTTTCGATTCGGTGCGGAAGGAACTGATGATCATCGCCGGGTCTTTACCGTTCTCGCTGAAAAGCAATGCGGTAACGCCATGGAGCGAAGGATACACTTCTTGGAAACGCTCGGCATCGATGCTTTCCATAGCCTTGCGGATGAGTGTATTTTTGGCCACCTTCATTTCTACATTCTTATCGAAGCAGATGCGGCGCAATTTGTTCACCTGTGCGACGGTAAGTGCGTCGGTATTGGTGATATAGAAGTTGGAATACTGAGAGAACTTTTCTTTCAGCATGCCGGTAATTTCTCTTTTCTCAGCAGGAGTCATAACTCTTTAGATTTTTTGGCCCCTTTGCGGCCCGCAAGTCGGTAAAGACTCGAACCGGGAGGCATTCAAAATATGTTTTCTTTTCTCTGAATCTATGTGTGGTCAGATAACGATTATACGGACTTGGTATCTACCTGCAAACCGGGGCTCATGGTAGATGCCATGCTTACCGCCTTGATGTAGGTTCCCTTTGCTGTTGCGGGCTTCAAACGGATGAGCGTTTGGATCAATTCGCCGGCGTTTTCTGCAAGCTTTACGGGCTCGAACGAAATACGGCCTATTGACGCGTGGATGATGCCCGCTTTATCGATTTTGAACGCTATTTTACCGCCCTTCACTTCCTTAACCGCATTGGCGATATCGTTGGTAACGGTACCGGTTTTGGGGTTGGGCATCAAGTTGCGGGGGCCGAGGATTTTACCCAGCTTACCAATCTTAGGCATTACCGATGGCGTAGCGATGACTACGTCGATATCGGTCCAGCCGGATTCTATCTTTTGCACGAATTCGTCCAAGCCTACGAAATCGGCACCTGCGGCTTTCGCCTCTGCTTCTTTGTCGGCAGGGCAAAGCACCAATACCTTCTTGGTTTTACCTGTGCCGTGTGGCAGGGTAACTGTGCCGCGAATCGCTTGGTCGGCCTTCTTGGGGTCAACGCCGAGACGAACGTGGATGTCTACGGAACTGTCGAATTTCGTGCAGTTCACCGACTTCACTATACCCGCAGCTTCGCTGAGCGAGTACAGTTTGTTTTTATCTATTTTAGCTTCCGCTTCTTTTCTTCTTTTTGTGATGGCCATTGCAACCGGATTTTTTACTGAAGTGAACCAATAGGATTATTTCGTGAGGGGAGACTGGCCTTCAACGGTGAAACCCATGCTGCGTGCCGTGCCGGCTACCATGCTCATGGCGCTTTCCAGCGTAAAGCAATTCAAATCGGACATTTTGTCTTTCGCAATTTCTTCCACTTGCTCCCAGGTCACCTTGCCCACTTTTTGCCTGTTCGGCTCTTTCGAACCCTTGGGTTGTTTGGCCAATTCCATCAGTTGGACCGCCGCAGGAGGCGTCTTGATGACGAATTCAAAGCTCTTGTCGGTGTAGACGGTAAGCAGTACAGGAAGGATTTTGCCT
>CAIVHI010000141.1 GCA_903905685.1 uncultured Bacteroidota bacterium
CGGTTTTTGCGATTAAGTGCGGGTTGGAGATTGGATTGGGGTTGGGCATAGGGCTGATTGATACAGTGAAACGATTTTTTTGTTTTTAATATTCAAATTTAGTATTAAATATAAATTGAAATCCGAAAACGGATTTCAGTGTTGATGTTTTTTCCGGCTCCTAATTTATTTGTTTTTGTTTTATTTGTTTAAATGGTCTGATTACTAACTAAAAATTGATTTTATGAAACAGTTGCTGACGCTCATTTTGATTTGTGGAATTGCCCTCGGCGCAAAGGCAACCACCTATTATTCCTTTGGCAGCGGCAGTGCCACCGCCACCGGCAGTTGGTGGACAGGCACAAGTGGTACCGGCTCCAACCCTGCCAACTTTACAACCCCCGGCGATGTGTTTATCGTACAGTCGGCCCTAACTATCGGTTCCAGTTGGACAATCGGTACCGCAGGTACCTACACCAGTCAGTTGCAGTTCAATTCAGGCTCGCTTTCGGGTTCTGCTTCAGTAGTCATCACGATATATGGCAATTTTGTGATGACTGGAGGGTTTTATACCAACCCAAGTACTGGGTCGGGGACGTTTAATGTATGGGGCAACCTACAGCTCAGTGGGACTTCTTATATGACCAATCCACCGTCCTACAATTATATCCATATGTGCAATACAGGCTCGTCATTGGCCTCCCCGCAACTCATGTCCTGCACTTCCACGGGGGCGTGGACGTATACCTATCTCTATGTTGATGCAGGATGCACGGCACAACTCAACGGCAACCTCAATACATCGGCATTTCCATCAGGTACGAGCATTTCAGGCACAATCGTATTTCCAACCGGGTTTGTCGTGAACGGAACGGGTACCTACATCGTAAACAGCGGTGCCAACTGCTACGTGCAGACGGCGGCATCACCCTGGACCGGTACGGGTACCCCGTCGCTGAGTGGCAGCGCCAATTATTATTATAATGGTACAGTTGCACAAACCATAGGGAACTCGCTGCCAACAGGCATGGCCTCGGGTGGAAGTGTTGTCATCAACAACAGCGCAGGAGTAACACTTTCGTCGGCGACAACGTTTGCCTCGGGTACAAATATCAACTTGGTCAACGGTGCATTTTTGCACCCATCGGCAGCAATTACGATGAGTGCGGGTTCAGGTATCAATGTAGATAATGGGACATTTGGAACCGCACCAACTTTTTCGGGCGCCGTAAATGTCAACTATGTAAACTTGGGCGTCAACAGCCTTTCAGTTACCACCGGGTTCGAACTGGCAAATACCACTACCGGGCTGGGAGCCATTACGATAAATAAGCCGGGTGCAACCATTACCGTTGCAACGGGTGCTACACTCACCTTGAACGGAGCGCTCAACTTGGCCGCCGGGACACTGGCGCTTGGTGCAGTAAGTCCAAACTTGAAGAGCAATATTACCGGCACCGGTATTGAAACCGCAACTACCGGCGCATTGACGATGACCACGGCTTCCTCAACGATATCGGGTGCAACCTTGGCCAACCTTACCTTGAACAACGCAACGGGTTTCAGCCTATCGGGTAGCCCAACCATTACCGGAACTTTGGCTTTTACTGCCGGTAAGTTGACTCTGGGTAGCAATACACTCAACCTCGCTGGCTCGGTCTCCGGAATGAGCACAACAAATGTGTTGACTGCAAACGGATTGTCAAATATCAGTATGGGTGGAATTGGCTCGTCATTCACCCTGTTTTTCGACCAGACAACTGTTGGCACAACCAATAAGGTTGCTACGTTTAGTCAAGGCACTAGTGGCGTTACTACTTTGGGCAACGCGCTGGTGGTAGCCACCCAACTTGCGCTGAATTCCGGTACCGTGAATGATGGAGGCAACGTCATTACAGTCGCGGGAAACGTTACAGGGTCTGCCACGGAGTCTGGCACGGGAGGCATCAATATGACGACCAACGGAGCCACGGTTTCGGGAGCCACGATAAACAAATTGACCGTAAACAACAATATCACGCTTTCCGGTTCCCCAACAATCACCGGGGCTTTAGCTTTGAATTCAGGTATCCTGACAACAGGTGCCAATTCCATTTCTCTACTTTCCGGTGCTACAATAACCCGAACGGCATCCACTACATCCAACTACGTTTTTGGGAACCTCAAAAAGACAGTTACGGGTTTGTCTGCCGTGAATTTTGAAGTGGGCGATGCCGACTATGCGCCAGTAAGCCTCAGTTTTAGTTCAGCCCCATCCGCCGGAACCATTACCATAAGTTCCGTCAATGGTAACCCGGCGAACCTTTCTTCTTCAAGCATTTCCATTGCATCCACATGTGGGCATTATTGGAATGTTTCGAATGCTTCACTATCTGGTGTGACGACGATTACCCCAACAATGACTTACAATGCATCCGATATTTCTGGAGGTGCCGGAAACGCTGCTTTCGGCGCGCAGTTGTACAATGGGTCGGCATGGGGGCCGGTATTGACCTCCACCAATGTCACGGGGCCGCCACCCACTTCCTCGTTCAGCATTCCTGCGGGTTCGTTTTCAGGGTATTTTGCCATAGGGACGATTCCTCTTGCATGTTCAGGAACCCCGACGGCAGGTACTGCTATCGTTTCTCCAGCTCTTGGGGTCGGAACCACCCCATTCACTTTGAGCATTACAGGCTACACACTGGCCACAGGCATTTCCTACCAATGGCAAAAGTCGCCAGATGGAACCACTTGGTCGGACATTTCAGGTGCCACAACTGCAAACTACAGTTTTACGGGAATTTCGACAAGCACCTACTATCGATGTAAATTGTCGTGTTCCAATTCGGGCCTCTCTTCGAATTCCACTACGTGCTCGGCTGCCTATATGTCGTGTAGAACCACTACATCCTCTTGGCTCAATACATTGAGCGCATTTTTCAATTATACCGGCGCTCTCCAAACCTGGACGGTGCCAACCGGCGTAACATCTATCAACGTTGATGTTCAAGGCGCGGCAGGGGGAGGGTATGATGGGTATACTACCTATGGCAGCTTGGGTGGCTACGGAGGCCGTGTTCAAGTGACGGGTGCAGGTGTCAATGTTGTTCCTGGGCATTTGTTGAACATAACTGTTGGCGGTGCCGGCGCGAATTCAGGGGCAGGGGGCTTTGGCGGCGGTGGCACAGATGCAGGTTGGACAATATCGTATCCGGGATCCGGCGGCGGTGGCTACTCCGGTATCGTCGATAATACTTCATCCACGGTACTCGTCATTGCGGGAGGTGGCGGCGGCGGTGGCGGCAATGGTGCCGGATTAGATAGGGGTGGCCAAGGCGGCGGCCTCACCGGGGGTGCCGGTTACCGCAGTTCGGTGTTGGGCAACGGCGGCGGCGGCGGCAACACCACTACTTTGACGGGCGGTGCCGGTCTTGTGGCAGGTTCCTACCTCACCGGCGGTTCAATAGGTAGCGGTTCTCGCGGGTGTGGTGGTGGCGGGGGTGGCTACTACGGCGGCGGCGGCGGCAATGCGACCAATAGCGGTGCAGGTGGTGGGGGAGGGTCTTCATATACAAATCCGACCTACTGCTTAGGAACGGTTACCCACACGCAGGGTTTCAATACGTCCACTACTGGTGGGGTGGTGTCCATTAAATACTCGCCTGCATCACTAGCAACTACGTATGGTATCAACAGTGTCTTCCTGACGGCGGCTACAGGTTCTAATCTTAACGATGGCGGCTTGTCGGCTTTGTCTGATGCTTCGACAGGCTACGCAGATAGAAGGAGCCTATCACCAATCACTTTGTATCAGTCTGGCACGTATACCGGTACGTTGACTTGGGGTACTGCCAAAGCCGCGCAAGAAGCCCAAATATGGATTGACTTCAACAACGATGGTACGTTCCAGACATCCGAAGAGGTGACCGGCGTGGTTGGCTATAGTGCATCGGCAACTACCAACCCAACTACTTTCAATCTCAGCGTCCCGTCGGGGGCACCTGTCGGTACTTACTTGATGCGTATACGTGGTGTCATCGAGGACTCTTTAAGTGGATATTCATTGTCTACCGATTTGGATCCTTGTAATAATCACTACGGTGCCGGTGCCCCTTATTATAATTTTGGTAACGAGATTGACTATTACGTCACCATCTCAACACCTCCCCCCTGCTCAGGTACTCCTACGGCAGGTATGGCAACGGTCTCCCCTCTTAACGGGATTGCCACTTCGCCATTCGTATTGAGTTTGGCCGGGTATACGGTATCGGCAGGTATTAGTTTCCAATGGCAATCCTCTACTGATGGAACTACCTTTACAAATATTGCCGGTGCAACTACGACAACCTTCGGTTTTACCGGAATAACGGCAAATACCTACTTCCGGTGTAAAGTTACCTGCTCAACATCAGGGATTTCCACCTTCAGCAACGTAGTGAATGCACAGTTTTTGCAATGTCGTCCAGTATCTGCTTCGTGGACATCAAATTTGACCCAAATTTTCAGTTATACGGGTTCCGTTCAAACGTGGACTGTACCGGCAGGAGTAACCAGTATAAATGTAGATGTTCAAGGTGCAATTGGTGGAGGCTATACAGGCTATTCTGTTTATGGAAGTCAAGGCGGTTACGGTGGCCGCGTGCAAGTTACGGGCTCGGGGGTTACCGTAATGCCAGGGCACCTGTTGAGTTTGCTTGTAGGTGGATCTGGAGCAAATTCCGGTGCCGGCGGTTTTGGCGGTGGTGGCACCGATGCAGGTTGGTCAGCCTCGTGGCCCGGTTCGGGCGGCGGCGGCTACTCGGCTATCAAAGATAGTACCAGTGGCACCCTCTTGGTTGTTGCCGGCGGCGGTGGAGGTGGCGGCGGCAACAGCAGCGGTGGTGATGCAGGCGGTGCCGGAGGGGGACTTACCGGAAAGGCTGGGTACGGGAATACTTCGACTCTTGGTGCCGGTGGTGGCGGGGGAAATACAACGACGACGACCGGAGGTGCTGGCCTTGGCAATGGCGGATTCCTGTTTGGAGGTTCAATTGCTTCGGGTTCAACCGGAGCAGGCGGCGGCGGCGGCGGTTACTATGGAGGTGGTGCGGGTAGCACTACTTATAGTGGGGCCGGAGGTGGCGGTGGGTCGTCTTATACAAATGGCACTTTCTGCGTCGGTACTGTGGTACATACCCAAGGATACAATACTTCAACCAACGGTGGCACGATTCAAATATCGCTGCCTTCGGTAAACCTTGCGGTTGTAGGGGTCGATGCCTTTAATTTGACGGCGGCAACGGGCTTAAACCTCACTGATGGCGGAATGGTGTCGGCTGCTGATGGAAATGGTTACATAGATAGGACATCGGCGAGCCCAATTACCCTTTATCCAAATGGAGCCTACGCGGCATCGGTTACGTGGGGGTCAGCGTCAGGCGCGCAGGAGGTGCAAGTTTGGGTTGATTTCAACGATGATGGGATTTTTCAAACCACTGAAGCGGTGACTGGGGTTTTAGGCTATGCCGCTGCAACCACAAACCCGACTACATTCAATGTCGCTATTCCAATGGGAGCAAGTTTGGGTACCCATTTAATGCGGATCCGGTCGGTATTGGAAGATCCTGCCTATGCGATTTCCTTGTCGACAAACCTGGATCCATGTGCGAACCATTTTGGTGCTTCAGCTCCCTACTATGCCGGTGGAAACGTTGCGGATTATAAAGTGACAATTGCTGCGGCACCCAATTGTACGGGAACTCCGGTTGCAGGTACGGCATCGGTGTCTCCTTCCATAGGTGCTGGTGCTACCCCTTTTACCTTGGGACTCACGGGGTACTCGCTCACGTCGGGTATCACCTTTCAATGGCAATCATCCCCAGACAATTCCACTTGGTCGAATATTTCCGGCGCGACGGTGCCTACCTTTTCCTTTACCGGCATATCGGCCAATACTTACTACCGTTGCAATATTAAATGTACATATAGTTCGTTGACTTCAACGTCTTCAACTACGCTTGCGACTTTCATTCCTTCACCCTCCTGTTTGCCAACCACAGGGTCTTGGACAGGCGGTAGTGCAAATGCAATATATGGTTGCAATGCTTTCGCCATAAATGGTACTGGAAACAGTATCTCCGACGGCGGTTTGAGTTCCATTGTGAGTTCAACAACGGGATATGCTGCCAGATATTCATCTGTAGCAACCTTGAACTTGGCACAGAGTTTGTCATACGCCGCCTCAATAACATGGGGTTCGGTTCAAACGCAGCAGGACGTGCAGATTTGGATAGACTTCAACAATGACGGTACATTCCAAGCTTCAGAGGAAGTCACTCCGGTTTACTACAGTCCCGGTGCACCTCCCGCAACATCTATATTGAACGTAGCCGTTCCCGGCACTGCAGCGCTTGGTCTTCACCTGATGCGTGTTCGTGCACTGTGGGAAACGGCGGGTACGGATTTGGGAGTTGCACCTGCACACTTAGATCCGTGCTTGAATTCGTATTCAGCGACTAATCCGCAATATTATGGTGGAGATATTATAGATTATTACGTGAATATCATTCCTCCACCTGTAGTTACGCCTACCCCAACGTCATTGGCATTCGGGACCATAAACCTTGGAGTTTATTCGACTCCACAGAATATCACCATCAATGGCTCTTATTTGATGCCTACGTCAGGGTCCCTCACGGTAAATTATCCCGGTAATTTCTTTGCCACCACATCTGGAGCAACATCAACAACATTGTCCTATAGTGGCGGCTCTGTAACGGCGGCAATCGTTCCTGTGTATTTCAATCCGTCAGCCGTTACTGCCTACGCCGGAAACGTAACGATTTCCGGTGGGGGCATAGCCATCCCCGTAAACGTGTCAGTAACCGGTTCAGGTGCCATTACGTGTAGTGGTACCCCCACGGCTGGGGCTGCAAATGCAAGTCCAAATTTCGGAACTGCTTCGACAGGTTTTACATTGGGGCTTTCCGGTAGCTCGGTTGCCACCGGACTGACCTACCAATGGTACACATCGCCCGACAATTCGACTTGGTCCGCTATTGCTGGTGCAACAAACATGAATTATTCCTTTACCGGAATCACGGCGAATACCTATTATTACTGCAAGGTTGCCTGTACTCCGAGCGGTTTGTCTTCCAATTCAACTGTTATCCTGGTCAATTTTGCGCAGTGCCAACCTGTGGGCACATCTTGGACATCTACCGCGACGGCTACATTCAACGTTGCGGCCGGCATCCAAACTTGGACGGTACCCGCCAACGTAACTTCCATCCAAATTGATGCGCAAGGCGCGAGTGGAGGTCAATGTACCCCTGGAACTTACAATAATCCAGGTGGTTTTGGCGGCCGAGTTCAAGGCACCTTGTCGGTAACTCCCGGCCAAGTATTGAATATTTTTGTAGGTGGCAAGGGTGGAGACGGTTCTACTGTTGGTGGAGTAGGAGGTTTCAACGGTGGTGCAGCCGGC
>CAIVHI010000142.1 GCA_903905685.1 uncultured Bacteroidota bacterium
AGAGAGGCCAACCATACGGGTTGGCCTCTCTTGCCATTTATTTTTTATATTAAATTCGTTTTATTACGATGGCGCTCGCGCCGCCACCGCCATTACAAATGGCTGCGGCTCCATACTTACCTTCGTTCTGATTCAAGACGCTGATCAGGGTGGTCACGATTCTTGCACCACTGCATCCCAAGGGGTGGCCAAGGGAAACTGCACCGCCGTTCACATTCACCTTCGATGCATCGAGGTTCAATATTTTGGAATTGACGATACCTACCACGCTGAACGCTTCGTTGAATTCGAAAAAGTCTACCTCTTCAATTTTCAA
Source organism: uncultured Bacteroidota bacterium (assembly GCA_903905685.1). GTDB lineage: Bacteria > Bacteroidota > Bacteroidia > Chitinophagales > Chitinophagaceae > CAIYTT01. The sequence goes on from CAIVHI010000142.1 coordinate 317, forward strand.
TCCTGCTTTTGCCAGTGCCTTGGGCACCGCCTTCGATGGGGTGGTGGTGAACCATTCCGGGGCCTGTTCGGCATCGGCATAACCCACAATCTTGGCTATGGGCTTGATGCCCAATGCTTCAGCTTTCTCTTTGCTCATCAATACCAAGGCCGATGCACCGTCGTTCATGGTGCTGGCATTCGCGGCTGTAACGGTACCGTCTTTCGAGAATGCCGGGCGCAGCCCGGGTATTTTGTCGAACTTTACATTCCAAGGTTCTTCATCTTTCGAAATCAGGATGGGGTCGCCCTTTTTCTGGGGTACTTCCACCGGTACGATTTCACCTGCAAATTTGCCGGCTTCCGATGCTGCTTGGCTGCGTTTGTAGCTTTCAATGGCAAAAGCGTCCTGGTCTTCACGGCTCACGGCATATTCGCGGGCGCACAAATCGGCTGCATTGCCCATGGCGTAGTTGTGATATACATCGGTAAGGCCGTCTTTGGCCAAGCCGTCAATCATGGTTACGTTGCCATATTTGTTGCCCCACCTCATGGTGTCGCTGTAAAAAGGCACATTGCTCATGCTCTCCATACCGCCGGCAACCACAACGTCGTTGTCTCCCAGCATGATGGATTGCGCACCCAGCATAATGGATTTCATACCGCTGGCGCACACCTTGTTGATGGTGCTGCACGGCACATTGTCGGGTATGCCCGCTCCGCGCGCGGCTTGGCGTGCGGGTGCCTGTCCCAAATTGGCTTGAAGCACGCAGCCCATGAGCACTTCATTCACTTCGGAAGCTGCCAGTCCGCAACGTTCCAGCGCGCCTTTGATGGCTATCGACCCGAGTTTCGTGGCCGCAAAATCTTTCAACGAGCCACCCCAAGCACCCAGTGGGGTGCGGACGGCGGATACAATATATACTTCCTTCATAACTTTTGTTTGAACGACGTTAGCTGTCTGGGCGCGAAATTAATCAAAAACCCGTAATCCATATGATGTCCACCATCGAGTAAGCTGATTTGGTAATATATGAACCGCGCCTCCGGTGGGCGATGGACCATTCTAAAATAAAACCGCCCCCGTTTGTAGCGGGGGCGGCAAATAGTTGAAAAACGTGGCGTTATTCGGCAACCACTTCGAAATCGATTTCCACTTGGTTGTCTTTGCCGAAGTCGATGGAGGCTTTGAAAATACCGGCTTCCTTGATGTCGTCAACGATGGTGATACGGCGGCGGTCGATTTCATATCCTTTTTGCTCGCGGATGGCGCGGGCAATTTGGATGGAGGTGACCGAGCCGAAAATCTTGCCGCTTGTACCCACTTTGGCACCGATTTTAACCGGTGAAGCTTTCAATACTTCAGTTACACCTGCGATTTCCGCAATGAGTTTGTCTTCTTTCTTGCGAATTTGTTTGCGGCGTTCTTCCATTACTTTCGTGTTGGAAGAACTGGCTTCGATGGCATATTTCTGGGGGATGAGGAAATTCCTGGCGTAGCCCGGCCTTACTTCAACCATTTCATGGGCCGAGCCCAAATTGTCGACATCTTTTATGAGAATGACTTGCATGTCTTTATTTTATTTTAAAAGGTCAGTAACATAAGGCAACAGTGCCATTTGACGCGCTTTCTTAATGGCTTGTGCCACTTTGCGCTGATATTTCAGCGAGTTGCCGGATATGCGGCGGGGCAACATTTTGCCTTGTTCGTTCAAAAACTTCTTAAGGAATTCGCCATCTTTATAGTCGATGTAGCGGATGCCCATTTTCTTGAAACGGCAATATTTCTTCGGGCGTTTTTCAATCCTTTGGGAAGTGAGAAACTTGATTTCGTTTTGTTTGGCCATGATGAAGTTTTTTTACGCTGCGTTTTCGCCTGCTGTGTTTTTATTACGTTTTCTCAAATTGTATTCAACCGCATACTTGTCCAAACGTGTAACCA
>CAIVHI010000143.1 GCA_903905685.1 uncultured Bacteroidota bacterium
GCGACGGCGGCCCGGCGACGGCCGCGATTTTCAACCATCCTGCGGACATTGCATTCGATCCATGGGGCAACATGTACGTTTCCGATGGGGATAATGGCGTAGTCCGCATGGTAGATACCTTCGGTCTGATTCATCCCTTTGCCGGTATCGATACGACATACGGCTACACGGGCGACGGCGGTCCCGCCAGTGCAGCCACGATGTCCGGCCCGGAAGGCATCGTATGCGACGGTGCGGGAAACGTCTACTTTTCAGACGAAGCCAACAGTGCCGTCCGCCGGGTGGATCATGACACCCACATCATCACGACGATAGCGGGTACCGGGGTTTGCGGGTTTTCGGGAGACGGGGGGCCTGCCACCGCGGCCAAGCTTTGCGAGCCTACCGGGTTGGCCTTCGATGCCGACGGCAACCTCTACATCTCCGACTACACCAACAACCGCGTGCGCAAGGTGACCAACGCCGGGGTGCCGCTGCGGGCGAAGCAGCCGCCGGCACCGAGCGATGGGGTCAAGGTTTACCCCAACCCCGCCACCACGCAGCTCACGGTGGAGGGTGCGCGGGGGTGCAGCCTCATGCTCACCAATGCCCTCGGCCAAGTGGTCTACACCCTCGCCGAGGCCGGCATGAAGCAGGTGGTGCCGCTGGCCGGTTTGGCCCCCGGCATTTACACCCTTGCGGCCGTGAATGCCGTGACGGGGGAACGAACCTGCAGGATGGTGGAGAAACGGTAAAAAAATGTGCCTGGTTCAAGCGTCCGCTTGGACCCACCTATGGCCCGGCGTCCGCCGGGGTGCATTTTAACCGCCTGCCGTGCGTTCCGGCGCGATGCCGGGGTGGTTGAGCATCCCGACATTCATCGGGACGGGCTGAATTAGGATTCTACGCCCCGCGAAGGGTGGCCGGGGAGAGGGCGTTTAGAATGGTGGAAACCTTGTGGGCCGGCGCTCTATTGGCTGCTCCGCAGTTTCTCGAGTTCTGCCTCCAGTGCATCGGCACGGGCTTTTTCGGTGGCGAGGTCTTGTTCCAGTGCTGTAAGCTTTATTTGGAGGTTTTGCTTCAATGCCACAAAGTCGTCGTGCAGGCCCTGTATTTCGGTTATTTTCGAAGTAAGGTGGTGGGGCTGTGCTGCAGCGTGCGCGGTGAGGCCCGATGCCGCAAACTCGTTCACCTCCTTGCTCAAAATTTTGATGTCTTTAGATAGCCTGTTGGCCAATATAATGCTGAGTACCAATGCCACTAAGAGCATAATGACGAATGTGGACACCAAGATGGCCATGAAAATGCGGTTGAGCCGCGACACTTCTTTCTCGGCCACAATGTTTGTGGCGAGGTAGGCGGCGTCCAATTGCCTGATGGTGGCCTCCATGCGGGCATGAGTGCCGTGGTCGGAGTTGATGCCTATTTGTTCGGCCAGGTCGGCATAGTCGTTGAAATATTTCTTGTACGCTTTCAACACATTCAATGTGGCGGGCACATTGCGGTATCGGCCTATCTGGGCATCAACCAACTTGTTGAATTCGCCAATATACTTGGGGTCTTCGCGCAACACGAAATCCTTTTCCCGGCGGCGCAGCATCAGGATGTCCATTTTGGGAATCCTGTCGGAGTCTTCGAGGAAGTGGCCACACTTGCGCATCCCACCTTCCGACCCAAATGTCCGAAAGCCTTTCAGGTAATACAGTTGCTTCAATTGTCTGGCAGAGTCCGCAAGGGCTCGGTGCAACCGCTTCAATATCCCAATATGCCCGGCAATATCGATGTGGTTGTCGTTGGCTTGGGTTTTGATGTTTTCGAGACTGCCGATGATGCTGTCTTGGTCTGCACAAAAATCGTCGATGTCTTTTTGGCGACTTGTGGCATAAAATTCGGATTGGCGATAACCGGAGAGTAAGAATTGCTGCAAATGGCGGTTACTCTCGGCATAACTGTTCTGAATGCGCGTCAGGTTGTGGTCGAAGCGGTCGAGCCCGGTTTGCTTATGGTTGATGTAGAAATAGATGCAAATCCAAAACAAGAATATCCGGTTGAGGGTGAAAAAGCTCAACAACAGTTTGGATTTGAACGACTTGGACAATGCTATGAGCCTGTTTCGCATCCCTCTTCATTTTTACGGCCGCTGCAAAATGCCCGGTCTTTCACACACCGAATGTAAATCATCAAATATTAACGGCAGGTTAAATGTTGGGTCGAGATACTGCAAAGCGGTGCGGCCGGCACGCTTTGGCTACGCACCATGGCGACCTTCCTCAGCACCGGGCACCCTTGGTCGCTACCGACTGCATTTTCATGAAAACGAAACAGGTTTAAGGATTTTCATTATGTTTGCCGCAACAAAAGCTGCATGAAATATCTTTTATATCCGATACTCGCTTGCTCTCTCCTTTCCGCCGCGCCTGCCCACGCCCGCAAAAAGGACTTCACCATCATGGAGGCTACCAACGGTATGGCTACCACCTTGGCTCCCGAAAGCATCAAGTCGCCCAGCTGGCAACCCGAAACCGACTGCCTGTGGCAGGTGGTGAAAAAGGACGGCAAGGAAGTATATAGCGTGACCGACTTTGCCGGCAAAAAAACCAAAACCACCATTGTGGAGCGGGGAGCCTACCCCGACGGCTTCACCAGTCAGGCACTGCCCGCCATCAAGTGGCTTGGTAAAGAGCGTGCCTACATCGTTGCAGGCAACAACTACCTCTTCGGCACCTATGCAGACGATAAATGGTCTTGGAACTCGCTGGCAAAACTGCCCGACAACGCTGCCAACGTCAAGGTGGACAATAGCGGCCGGATAGCCTACACGCTGGACAATAACATAGGTATGTGGGATAAAACCCGAGGTGCCTACCCCGTTACCGGCGAAGCCAACAAAAACGTGGTTTGCGGCCAAGCCGTGCACCGCAACGAATTCGGCATTGAAACCGGCCTGTTTTTTAGCCCCACAGGCAGCTACTTGGCCTACTACCGAATGGACCAACGGATGGTGGCCGACTACCCCGTGATAAGTTGGGACACCGTACCGGCCATAGTGAAGCCGGTAAAATACCCCATGGCCGGCGGCATATCTCACGAGGTCACGCTCTGTGTTTACAATCCCGCTTCCCCTTTTCCCGTAGTTATTCAAACCCCCACGCTCGAAAAAGACCAGTACCTGACCTGTGTAACCTGGAGCCCGGACGAAAAGTACATCTACATAGGCATCCTGAACCGCGACCAAAACAGGCTGGAGCTGAACAAGTATGAAGCCTTGTCGGGGGCATTCATGGCTACGGTGCTCACCGAGAAAGACCCCAAGTATGTGCACCCCACCCACCCCCTCTACTTCCTGCCGGGCAGCAACGACGAATTTGTGTGGTGGAGCGAGCGCGACGGCTACGAACACCTATATCTCTACAAAACCGATGGCACCCAAGTGCGCAAACTCACCGAAGGCGACTGGGTGGTGAACGAGATTGCAGGCTACAACGCGAAGGCCAAGAAACTTCAAATAACCGCCGCCAAAGAATCTCCACTCGAAAAACACCTGTATGCGGTAGACATCGAGACGGCCAAAATCGTCCGTATAGACTCTGAAGCGGGTATGCACAATGCGCTATGCTCTACCGATGGCAAGTTCGAATTTGATGCCTACTCGGCTCCCGGCATCCCCAAAAACTCGGTAGTGCGCAACACTGCCGACCATGGCGTGACGGTGCTGCTGAAGTCTAAAAACACCCTGGAAGACTACGAACGGCCCGAAATCAAGAACGTGACCCTCACGGCAGCCGATGGCAAAACACCGCTCTATGGCAAGCTCATCTTGCCGGTAGGATTCGATGCCACGAAAAAATATCCGGTAATCGTATACCTCTACAACGGCCCCAATGTGCAGCTCATCAAGAACGGCTTCCCCGAGAGCGGCAACCTGTGGTATGAATACATGGCGCAACACGGTTTCATCGTTTTCACTATGGACGGGCGCGGCAGTTGGAACCGTGGCCTCGCTTTTGAACAGGCCACCTTCCGCAACTTGGGCGACGTGGAAATGCTGGACCAAATGCAGGGTGTGGCCTACCTGAAATCGCTGCCCTATGTAGACCCCAAGCGCATGGGCGTGCACGGCTGGAGCTTCGGCGGCTTCATGACCACCTCGCTGATGCTGAAATATCCCGACGTGTTTAAATGTGCCGTAGCCGGCGGCCCCGTTATGGACTGGAAGATGTATGAAGTGATGTATACCGAGCGCTATATGGACCGCCCGCAAGACAATCCGGACGGCTATGCCAAGGCGAATCTGCTAGATAAAGTAAAGAACCTGAAGGGCAAACTCCTGCTGATTCACGGCACCAACGACGATGTAGTGGTGTGGCAACACAGCATAGACTTCGTGAAGAAAGCCGTGGACGAAGGCGTGCAGGTAGACTACTTCATGTACCCCGGCCACGAGCACAACGTGCGTGGCAAAGACCGCGCGCACTTGATGGAAAAGATAAGCCGGTACTTTATGGATAATCTGTAGGGTGGAAACAAAGGCATGCTCACCAAACCGATGGGCGTTGCAAGACGCATCGAAACTTGAATCGGCAAAGCCTACGCCGGCGGCAACCCAAAAGCTGCCAAAAAGGACTTGCGACCGTAGGTAGCGGCAGATGTGATCGGCGAATTGGCAACTCAACTATGCCCCTTTCCCGAATTCCCCATCCATACCCGCCCAATTCCGCAACATCGTTAAGCCATATTCCGTACCTACCGATTCCGGATGAAACTGGATGCCGGTGCAGGGGTAGTGCTCGTGGCGCAGCGCCATGAGGGTGCCGGTGGCCGTGGTGGCAACGGGAATGAGTCCGGTATTGGCCCCCGCAGTCAATGCCAACGAATGGTAACGCATTACGGTACAGGGATTGGGCACCCCGGCAAACAGCCCGGTGCCATCATGAAACACTTGATCCTGTTTGCCGTGCATAGGTGGCACTCTACCCAATTGCGCCCCAAAATACATGCCCAATGCCTGGTGCCCCAAGCAAACGCCAAGTAACGGTACCCGATCATGAAAATGACGCACCACGTCCATGGTTATGCCGGCACGGTCGGGCGTTTCGGGCCCGGGAGAGATGATGATGCGCTCGGGTTGCAAGGCGACCAAGCCCGAAATATCGATTTCATTGTTGCGGAACACCCGGCACTCGCCACCGGCCAATTGCAAGTAGTGGTGGAGGATGTAGGTGAACGAATCGTAATTGTCTATCAGCACCCACATGTCAGGCGTGTTTGTTGTTCACCGCGTCAAAATAGTGGGTCAAGTTGGCAAAGGTGTCTTTCACAAAGGGCAGCACCCTCCCCAGGGTCTCGAAAAACCACGGTGCCAGCGTGAGGAACCACGGAGCCGTTTTGGATGCCGCCAAGGTGTCGGTGGGAATGAGGTGGATTTTGTCGGCAAGCCAAAGCAGGGAGCTCCACAATATGAGGCCGAGGATGGCATAGAACACCCCGCCCGCCATTTTATTCACCACCCCCAGCATCAAGCCCTCCAATGCCTTCTGTATCATGCGCGCAATAATGTTGACGGCAATGACGACGCCCGCAAACAACACCACATAGGCTATGACGGGGGCCCAGCCCGAGCCCGCATACCCCTTTTCGAGCAGCCAAGAGGCAAACCCCTGAGAAAGCCGCAGAGAAACTGCCAGCCCCAGTAGTATGGCGACAAACGAAAACAACGCCACCACCAGCCCCTTCATGTAGCCACGAACAAAAAACAATACGATTAGCAGCAGACCTGCTATGTCGAGTCCCATTGCCTGAAAAAATGCAGGATTAGGACAGCAGTTGCTTCACCGCCTCCGAAATGGCCCTACCATCGGCCTTGCCCGCAAGTTGCTTGGTAGCGGCACCCATCACCTTGCCCATATCGGCGACCGACGAGGCCCCCGTAGCGGCAATGATGTCTTTCAAGGCGGCGTGCAAATCCTCGGCCGACATCTGTTGCGGCAGGAATTTCTCGATGATGGCCAATTCTTCCCTTTCTTTCTGGGCCAGATCAGGCCGGTTTTGTTTCTCGAAAATGTCTAAGGAGTCCTTGCGCTGCTTGGCCAACTTCTGTAGCATCTTCATTTCGGTGGCTTCCGATATCGTTTCGGGAGCGCCTTCAGCGGTTTTCTCTATAATGATGGCGGCCTTGATGGCGCGCAGCGTGCGGAGGGCCGCTTCGTCCTTGGCCTTCATGGCGTTTTTCAGCTCATCCATTACTTTTTGTTCCAGCGACATGTGTTACGTATTTATTGGTATAGGAAATCAATCCAAAACCCCGATTGGGGCGGGCTAAGTTAACACTAAATCGTAAAACTGCGAACGGCAACGGTGCAAAGTGGCCGGTTACCGAGGCGATTCATAGTTGGCCCCAACGGGCATTGGGGCTGTATTACGGCATACCGATTGTGGACTTGAAAAATAATATTTTTTAGTTTAAACAAACCCACTTACCTTTACACCGATATTGGGTTTCTGCTATTGCATTTTCTGATTCGGATTAGAGGTTCCCTCTCCCGCTTCTCGATTTCCAAGCTACCGCAATCCTGGTTAAGAAGTATGTTTACAATGATTTGGAAGTAGTCTGAGAAGTCTTAATACCGAAAAACAACAATAACACATACTGACACAGCCGAAGTGTTGAGCCGACTATGATGTTGGTCTCCACTGAAGCACCGCCTCGCTGAAAAGTGACGCATTACCATAAGTCCGGTTCACATCGCTGTGCAATTGGGGCTTACCGGAGTTGGTGCATGCATATGGTGGGAAAACGATATCGACAAGAAACAAAAAAACAGGGGCGCCCTGATAAAACGCCAAATAGATCATTGAGGATGTAGAAATTGAACCGGCAGCAACGCAAAAACCGACCTAACCAGTCGCCGTTACCGCCCTTAAACAACGATAGACCCGAAATACAAAGAAGCAAAAAAACAAAATGAATTTTCAAGAGTTAAATTTAATACAACCCATTTTACAAGCCGTTTCGGAAGAGGGCTACACCGTTCCGACTGCAATACAGCAATCCGCAATTCCCCATATACTTATAGGTAAAGACGTGCTGGGCTGTGCCCAAACAGGCACAGGTAAAACCGCCGCTTTCGCAATACCCATACTTCAACTGCTTTCCCAAAAACCCGCTGCCACCCGCGCAGTTCGTTGCCTCATCCTTACCCCCACCCGCGAACTCGCCATCCAAATAGACGAAAACTTCCGGGCTTATGGCAAATACCTGAAACTTAAACACACCGCCATCTTCGGAGGCGTGCCCCAAGGCAAGCAGGTATCCATCATGAGGGGCGGCATCGATATCCTGATTGCAACTCCCGGCCGTCTGCTCGATTTGATTCACCAAGGCTTGCTCGACATCTCCAAAATCGAAAAATTCGTTTTGGACGAAGCCGACCGCATGCTCGATATGGGCTTCATCCACGATGTAAAGAAAGTGGTGGCCATATTGCCCGCCAACCGCCAAACACTGTTTTTCTCGGCTACCATGCCCGAGAGCATCATGAAATTGGCCAATTCCATTTTGCGCAACCCGGTAGAAGTAAAGGTCACACCGGTATCTTCTACAGTAAAGAAAATAAACCAATCGGTATACTTCGTTGAAAAACAAGGCAAAACCGACCTGTTGGTGGAAATCCTCAACGATGCAACCATTTTGAGGTCGCTGGTTTTCACCCGCACCAAGCACGGTGCCGACAAACTGGTAAAACAGTTGAGCCGCACCGGTATATATGCGGCAGCCATTCATGGCAACAAATCGCAGAACGCCCGTCAAAAGGCACTCGACGATTTTAGGAACAGCCGGGTGCGCGTACTGGTAGCCACAGATATCGCCGCCCGCGGCATAGATATCGACGACTTGCCACACGTGGTGAACTACGAATTGCCGAATGTGCCCGAAACCTACGTTCACCGTATTGGTCGAACCGGTAGGGCAGGTTTGGAAGGTACCGCCGTTTCTTTTTGCGATGCAGAAGAAAAAGACGATTTGAGAAACATTCAAAAGCTGATAGGGTTCAATGTACCCGTGGTTAAAGCCGCGATAAAATAAACCCATCAACGATAATTAAGTAAAAGTAGGAGGAAATATATGGGTGAATCTTTTGCTAA
>CAIVHI010000144.1 GCA_903905685.1 uncultured Bacteroidota bacterium
GCTTCAATATTGATGAGGATGCCATGAAGACCGGTATGGGCATTATGGCTTGGGTGGGCGTAAATGCCTTGGCCCAAGCTGCCGGCACTACAATAGAAGATTGATTTATGGGGTGAGAGGGTGATTGTTGGCCATAACCACCCCGCTTGCCAATTTCGATACGACTACCGAGCCGGCAGGGCGAACCAATAGTTCGTCCATGGCTTCGTAGGAGTCTTCGCCGTCGTTAATGAGCCGAAGGCGTAGCCGCTTACATTGAATAGGCACCTCGAAATAGGTGCCTTGGCGGAACCACAAGCCCCGACTGTCTTTACTTTCCTTCGTGAGTGCATCATGCTCACGCGTCACGTTCCCCGCAACGTCCAGCATCTCTATCTTGAAATAGGGGCTCTTGTAATTGTTGCCGGGCAGCCTGAACCAACAGGATAACTCATAAAGTTGGTTGTCGTACTTGGGCGAAAAGGGCCCTTCGTATACAACTGTGTCGTGTTTCTTGATCGCCGCCTGTCCACTGCCCCCTGCAAAACCCGTACAGAATGGCGTTGTTTTGTCGAAATGCTGCACGATGTAAATACCATCGTATTTTAGGCAACTGTCGGGCGCGTTCATGGTGCGGGCAAATGCAACAACCTCGTCGCGGTTCTTCACATCAATGGCCATAATGGATTGTGGTAGACACTTCATGACGGTGCAGCCTGAAAATTCACCAAGAGGTTCGGAGTGGTCCACGAGGTATTGCTCGTCGGGGTCTAATGGGGTACCCTTTACCACAAGGAGCAGCAAAGGTTTGGCGGACGGCAGCATGGCTAGAACAGGTTTGCCAACATACGGCCCACCTGCCGTTTTGACTTGATTTTGGGTCTGGGACCACGACGACCGCGCCATCATGATGTCCATTATGGGTAAGTGGAGCTGAAGCGATGCGATTCCGCTTTTCTCAATACCATAGGCATAGGCGTCCTCGCCAAGCCAAATTTTGTCGGACCCTATGGCAAAAAACTTCAGTGCAAGTATGGCTTGGAAATCATTGGTTTTCAAGTTGTTATGCGTAAAAAACAAATTCCAATCCCTCCCTGCCGTTCCGCGTAATTCGTCGCAGTTGGATGCTACGTTTTTCATGGCATCATGCTGATACCGATAATATCCCGATAGTTCCACCGCCCATACGGTTACGGCCGTCACCATTATCGCGGTAGCCAAATATTTACGGGTAGTTTTTAGTTCTTTGAAGGTCCGATACAGATAAGTAGCAGCGAAGACCGACAGGATGTAGTAGAACATCCACGTAAACCTGCCCAACGTTCGGAATTGCCGCATGAAAGTAAGGTAGTCGGTAAGCCATTCCATGTGCCAAACAAAGGGTACACCCATGCCCAAGAGCAGTGCGAATAATGCGAGAACCAGCCACATTTTGAAATCGGCGGTGTCAGCAGAATTTGTCACCCGTCGTTTTTTGAACGTTCGTAAGGTAGATACCAATGCCCAGCAACAGGTAATGAGTGTGGTAAAGCCTAAATAGCAGTATCCTTCGCCGCCATCGTGGGCCTTAGCGAATGTGAATAGGTGTTGCAGTATCATCCAAACGGGCGAGAACGCCGATGACACCAGCATGCCGCCGGTTGCGCAATAAGTGGTCATGCCGTAAGGGGTAAGCGGACGGTCGACAACGGGGTCTGTGAAATGGAGTAAAGCGGCAAGAAACAACATAACACCCGCTCCGGCAAACAACGGTGGCAATACGTGAGTCAACCTGGCCTTGAGTGGAGAATGGCCGGTATGGAAATAAGCCAACCCATAAAATGCCACCCACAAAAACGTTACGCCGCTAAAGTAAGGGTGGAGTAAGCCCGACACGATGCCGAGGATAAAGACGTAGGAGGCGTAGTTCCATTTACCGGTGCCATTATATTGCAGAGTCCAATAGAACAACATGGGGATGACGCACGAATAGGATAATCCGTAATGGCCCTGAATACGGAATATCTGGGGCGAAAATAGCCCAATCAATACAGCGAACACCAACGAAAACAGGAAGCTCACGCCAAAACACCGCAAAATTTTGTACAAAAACAGGATGCCCAACACTTGAGAAGCCGCTACCAACCACCACATCACCCCAAGCGCAGTGCTTACACCGATGCCACCGATACCGGCAAGCGAAACCGATAGCAAGGGTTGCCCGTCGGTATATACTATATGCTCGCCATATGGAAAGTTCATACCGGTATACCACATGCCATGGCCATACAAAACATGGTAGAGGTAGGTATAAATGTTCTTACCCCCATCGGCACCAAGGTTGGGTACAACGTTCCATGGATGAAGAACAAGTGCCGGAAACATGAGCGCAACTGCGGCACAGGCAACGATTGTTGCCACCAC
>CAIVHI010000145.1 GCA_903905685.1 uncultured Bacteroidota bacterium
CCCCACATGTTGGCAATTCCAACCCCCACGCCGAGGCTCAGTTTGTTCGTGCGGTCCACCAATACCTGTTCTTCGGGCTGACAGAACGAGCTGAGTTGGCAAGCCATTGCCAAACCGAGGACGAAAAAAAACCGATGAAAAACGGAAAGGTTCATGTCGATCTTAAACATAATGAATTCTTGAAGCCCTAAAGTAACGATTTTTCGTTGGCTATGTCATTGCCTTGCCCAAAATCGATGCACTTCCAAACTAAAAACATTTCCCGGCGGTTTAGGTTTTCCACGCACCTATCAGGGTTGTTCGGCGTTTGCAAACGGCTAAATAAAGTCCAATTTAGCATATTTCTTACCGAGAACGTCTTGTGAGTTGCAAGGGAGCCAGTTATCCAGTAATGTGGCATACACTTGTTTAAAATCGACGGCATATCTCAAATCGCCTTCGTCCAAGTCGTCAAGGCGGGGAACCTGATTGTTGAAACCCGGCTTTGCTAGTCCACCACTTATGAGGAACACGCTATTGGCAGTTCCATGATCTGTACCGCCACCAGCATTTTCTTCCACCCTTCTGCCGAACTCCGAGAAGCCCATCAACATGACGTCTTTGTCGCGGCCGTTGCTTTTCAAGTCATCAAAGAACGCAGTCACTGCATCGTCCAGAATCGCCAACTGTTTCTGCTGACGGTCAGCTTGATTAGCATGGGTATCGAAGCCGCCGTGCGACACATAGTAGACCCTGGTTTCGGACTGGGCATTAATGAGGGAAGAAATGGTCTTGAATTTTTTGCCCAAATCTGTATCCGGATAGGCATTGGCAGGTGTGTACAGTTTCGACCTACTGTAGAGGTATTCGGCCGATGTTGTGGCATCCCTAAGCGTCTTGTAAAGGTAGTTGGGCAAGTCATCGTTATGTTCATCGGCATGGGCGGCCAGTTGTTTGAAGTAGTTGCCACCCGCGGCCCTGTAGAACCTATCGGCATCCCTTACGGCCAATCCGTTTACCGATTCTCCCTTCAATGCAAGGCTCAGGCTGTCATCGAGCTCCAACGCGAAGTCGTTGCGTTGCGCGTCGCCACGCTCCAACGAGTCGAGAACGCGCCCCACCCAGCCGGTATCCAAACGGTGCCCCGCGTCAGAGCCGGTTTGCCAAATATCCATGCTCCTAAAGTGCGACCGGTCCGGGTTGGGGTACCCGACTCCATTTACCACACAAACCTTTCCGTCGGCAAACAGCCTATGAATGCCTTTCAATGCAGGATGGAAACCCAAATCGTCTGTAGCCTTCAACACTTCGTTGCACGAAATGGCGATTTTGGGCCTGCTGCGGTAATAGATGTCGTTGCGGTATGGCACCACCGTATTCAAGCCATCGTTGCCGCCCGACAATTGCACCACCACCAGTACCTTACCATTTGATAGTCCGGCTTGCTCCCCCTGAAACGCCTTCAAAAACCCGGGCACGAACATGGATGCCGTAGCAAATGAACCATACCTAATAAAATTTCTTCTTGAGAATGACATGCTTAATATATTAATAATCAACACAATTGATATTCTGGCAATTCCATAAAGCGAAGGGTCAGGCTTTTTATCCACGCTTCGGGCGACGATTTGTCGGCGAACTGCTGCGCATCGGCTATCCTACTTGGCGCAATGGGGAAGGTGAACAAATATTGAGCCATGAGCTCAGGCAAACGCTCGCGAGGCTGTGACATCCAATAGGCAAGGTAGGCAGACCAATCGGCTTCCACCTTTCCCAGTTTGAAGGTTTTATCTATCATGTGTATTTTTCCACCGGCATCATCCCCCGATTCCTTCAATTCAAAATCGAGCGTTCCCGAGCCGTACAGTGCTTGTGGCAACCGCATCCTTGCAACCAGCGAGGCACTGTTAATCCAGTTTTTGCCGCCCGCCCAGCCGGCAACATTGGGTGGATTGAAGAGGTACTGGCCCAAAATCTTTTGTAGTCGTATAATGGCTTGCGGATTCCCGAACGACAGGGGGACCACCTTACCATAACCTATGAGCAAATCTATGGGAGACTTTACCTTCGAGCCCGCAATCTTGTCGCTAGAGAATGCGCGAGATGAGAACAGGTCTTTGAGAAGTGCGGAAATATCTAACCCTGAGTCGTAAAACCTACCCGCTAGGTGTCGCACTACCCCATTGTCAGTCTCAACGTCGGAGACAAAATATCGATAGATTTTACGGGTAATCCAGTCTGCGGTCTCCTTCTTTTCGCAAAGTATGTTGATGATGTCGTCGCCGTTGAAGTTGCCCGTTCTACCCAAAAACGTCTTGGAGCCATCGTCATGTTGTTTGTACTTGAATACGAAATTGCCTTCGTCATCGAAGCTCCATCCTGTAAAGGCTCGGGCGGCTTCCTTAACATCGACCTCGGTATAATTGCCGCGCCCAAGCGTGAACAACTCCATGACCTCCCGCGCGAAGTTCTCATTGGGATGCATTTTTTTGTTTTGCTTGTTGTTGAGGTATTGCAACATTGCAGGGCTCTTAGACACAGCCAACAGCAAATCCTTAAAATTACCCATGCCCTTTTTGCGGAAAATGTTGAGCATCAACTGGTCGAAATAGGGATTGTTGATGTGGGTGGCGAAGTGGCCATGCCAAAACAAGGCCGTTTTTTCGAGGAGTGGAAAGCTGGAACGCGTCATGGCCTCCACCCAAAGTAAGTTGAGGTCGCCCGTCCGCTTATCGAATTCCTTTTTCTTCTGCTTGCGCGTCTCGTCGTCGCCCATGGCTTTTAGTGCCTTCGGGCTGTTGTCCATCCAATCTTGGCGGTCTATCAACTCCAAATCGGCTGGGGCGGCCTTCGGAAATAGGGAAGCCAATGCTTGCCCAAACTCCTTCGGTTCAGAATAGTCGGTTGGGGAGAGCCCAAAACCGGCCCGGCTATACAGCAATAAATTCAGTTGTAAATTCTCCATACGGCAATATCTACTTTTCTGACCCGACATTTGGTTTGGAGTTTACCTGACGAATGTTAAGTTTGCGGAAACGGCCAATTTTGCAGGCAAATGGTGATTCAATTTATGCATTATCGCTATCTTTCGGGCATCAATTTCAACCGTTACAACGTATGCCGAAAAGATTGCTGGTTTTTGCATGGGAATATCGGAACTACCATTCCGCCCAAGGGGCGGCTTTGGCTAGGCGAATTACCCAAGTTTCGGAGGCCTTTGCTGCAAACGGCTGGTTGGTGACCGTAATACATGCAGATCATAGGAACGAATCGGGTGTAACGCCATTTTTTGTTGCAAAAGAGCGAAGCGGCGTAACCAGGATTTCCGTGAAACCTAGTTCGCAAATTGACGCATTCCCTGCAAACGCGCTGCTCAGGAAGCTACAAACATCTTACTATATATCCTTCCGCGGTGACCGAAGTGCGCTTTGGGCAGACGATGTTATCCAAAAATTCGCAGCCATGCCCGTCGAAAAGCCCGATGCCATCGTCGCGTTTTTTACCCCAAGGGGACCTTTGATTCTGGGTGAACATTATGCTGCAAAATTTGGTGTGCCATGGATTGCCGACTTACAAGATCCCATATGGGAAGGAGTTTCTGCAAGCTTGGAGAAGATGTGCATACATTGGATGCGGCGGAACCTCAAATCGGCTAAAAGCGTCGTGCAGGTTTCGCCCGAATGGGCCATCAGCGACGGTGCAGCCATAGGGCGGTCCATTAAGTCTATTCGCCACATCATCCCGTCCCCCGTAACGTTACCGACCACTTCCAGTTTGCCCGATAAAATGAAGCCTTTTGCCGATTGTTTCCGGATATTCTATGGTGGGTCGATATCTGCCGTTTGGCAGTCGCCCCAATTACTTGCCAAAGTACTTGACGAAGCCGAAACCTTGCAGCAAATCAAAGCGAAGGTCTTTCTGGCGGGGAACGAGAATTCATTACGGGTGTTCACAGAAGTGTTGGGTGCCGATAGGATAGTATATCTGGGCTGGTTGGATAATGTAACGATGGCGGAATATATTGCAGCATCCCAGTGTCTGCTTGTTGTGCCGTGCAATAACGGACGAGATGCCATTCCATCCAAAATATTCGAATACCTTAGTTTCCAGAAACCCATTTGGATTGCCGGTGCACACCTAGGCTCATTCAGTTCGCTTTTTAAGGAATGGGGATATCCCGACATTCCAACCGGCGACTTTGCATTTCAGTTCGACCTACTGGCACGCGCCGCCAAAGGAGACTTTTCGGGAATGCTGCGGCTCGAGGACTGTGTGGGTAAGGTTGTGACGGAAGACAACGTTTATGCCATTTACAGCGACCTGTTGGCATAACGATTTGGAACACACCGTTAAAACGTCTCATCGGAGTATTCCGACAACGTGTGCCGGGGGGTAGGCGGGCTACTCTAAATCCTTTTACGACCCCTATACCCACTTAGACCGTATTTCATAACTTTGTGGCATCACCAACCCCCACGGGATTCTATGAGTTATACATTGAAAAACAAGGTCAGGATTGTAACGGCGGCTTCGCTGTTCGACGGGCACGACGCTTCCATCAACGTGATGCGCCGCATCATGCAGGCCGGCGGAGCCGAGGTGATTCACCTCGGGCACGATAGAGGCGTGAAAGAGGTTGTGGACTGCGCCATTCAGGAAGATGCCAATGCCATTGCTATGACTTCCTACCAAGGCGGCCACGTGGAATATTTTAAATTCATGTGCGACCTGCTGAAAGAGGCGGGTTGCGGCCACATCAAAATATTTGGCGGAGGCGGCGGGGTCATCCTGCCCACCGAAATCAAAGAACTGGAAGCCTATGGGGTCACCAAAATCTACTCTCCCGATGATGGCCGTGCCATGGGTTTGCAGGGTATGATCGACGACTTGCTGCAAAAAAGCGACTTCCCCACAGGTGCATCGCTAAATGGCGAGGTGGGCCATCTTCCCGATAGGGATGCCAAGTCGATCGCTCGCCTTATTTCGGCCGCCGAAAACTACCACGACCATCCCGAAACACAGTTGGCACTCGCCAAGGTGAAGGAGAAAGCGGCCAAGGCCAAAACACCGGTGTTGGGCATAACCGGCACCGGCGGTAGCGGTAAAAGCTCCATGGTAGACGAACTCGTGAGGCGATTCTTGATCGATTTCCAAGACAAACACATCGGCATTATATCGGTAGACCCATCGAAGCGCAAAACGGGCGGCGCACTATTGGGCGACCGGATCCGGATGAACGCCATCAGGAACGACCGCGTCTATATGCGGTCTATGGCCACACGGCAGAGCAACTTGGCCGTTTCGCGCCACATTCATGATGCGGTAGACATCCTGAAAGCCGCCAATTTCGACCTCATCATTCTGGAAACCTCCGGCATTGGACAAAGCGATACCCAGATTGTAGAACACTGCGACTTGAGCATGTATGTGATGACGCCGGAATATGGCGCGGCATCGCAACTCGAAAAAATAGACATGTTGGACTTTGCCGACATCGTGGTGGTGAACAAATTCGACAAACGTGGCGCTATGGATGCCCTGCGCGACGTCAAAAAACAATATCAGCGCAATCATAAGCTATTTGACCGCCAGCCCGACGACATGCCGGTTTATGGCACCATCGCATCGCAGTTCAACGACCCGGGAACCAACACCATGTATAAGGCGTTGATGGACTTGGTGGCCCACAAAACAGGTGCACCACTCATCTCCCAGTTCTCGATAACCGGCGAAATGAGCGAGAAGATTTACATCATTCCACCGCAACGCACCCGCTATCTCAGTGAGATTACCGAAAACAACCGCAGCTATGGCCGACGCGCGGCGGAGCAAAGCGCCATTGCACAAAAGCTGTTCGGGATAAAGAAGACCATGGAATTGGTGGAAACCGGCGACATGGACAATAAGGCCGACCTTTTGAAGTCGCTCCATGAATTGTACTCCAAAACCGAATTGGAATTGGAACCCAAGAACAAGCTCCTACTGGAACACTGGGAAAGCAAGAAAAAACAATATACCGACGAATATTATACCTTCAAGGTACGCGAGAAGGAAATCAAAATTAAGACACATACCGAATCGCTCTCCCACTCCATGATACCCAAGGTGGCCGTGCCCGGCTACGAGGCTTGGGGCGAAATCTTGAAATGGGTGCTCAATGAGAATTTCCCCGGTGAGTTTCCCTATGCATCGGGTCTGTACCCTTTCAAGCGTGAGGGAGAGGACCCCACGCGGATGTTTGCCGGCGAAGGCGGCCCCGAACGCACCAACAAACGGTTCCATTATGTATCGTTGGGTATGCCGGCCAAAAGATTGAGCACCGCCTTCGATAGCGTGACACTCTATGGCCAAGACCCCGACCACCGTCCCGATATTTACGGCAAGGTGGGCAACTCGGGTGTAAGCATCTGCTGCTTGGACGATGCCAAAAAACTCTATAGCGGTTTCCATTTAGCCGACCCCAAAACCTCGGTATCAATGACCATCAATGGGCCGGCTCCTACCCTTACGGCCTTCTTCATGAATGCCGCCATCGACCAACAGTGCGAGCTCTATATCCGCAAGCATGGCATGGAAGCCGAGGTGCACCAGAAGATTGATTCCATTTATGCCCAAAAAGGCACATCACGTCCGCACTACAATTCGGGGGCGGCGATTGGCGTGGCCAATGCTGAAAACGCATTGCCCGAAGGCAACGACGGACTTGGATTGATGTTGCTGGGTGTAACTGGCGACATGGTGCTACCGGCTGATGTGTATGCCAAAATCAAGGCCGAGACGCTATCTCAAGTGCGTGGCACGGTGCAGGCGGACATATTGAAGGAAGACCAAGCTCAAAACACCTGCATATTCTCTACAGAGTTTTCGCTGCGGGTAATGGGAGACGTGCAGGAGTACTTCATTAAGAATCAGGTGAGGAATTTTTATTCAGTGTCCATTAGCGGCTACCACATTGCCGAAGCGGGCGCCAACCCCATTTCGCAATTGGCATTCACCCTGTCCAACGGCTTCACATTTGTAGAATACTACCTGAGCCGTGGAATGAACATCGACGACTTTGCACCCAACCTGTCGTTCTTCTTCAGCAACGGCATCGACCCGGAATATAGCGTGATAGGCCGGGTGGCACGTAGGATTTGGGCCAAGGCCATGAAATTCAAATATGGCGGCAATGAGCGCTCGCAGATGCTGAAGTACCACATCCAGACGTCGGGCCGATCCCTTCACGCACAGGAAATCGACTTCAACGACATCCGCACCACATTGCAGGCACTTTATGCCATTTACGAC
>CAIVHI010000146.1 GCA_903905685.1 uncultured Bacteroidota bacterium
ATATTTAATGGTATCGGTTCCTGCTGCCACACCGGCGACTACTCCTCCGGAAACCGTGGCGACCGTTGTATTTGTAGAGGACCAAGTGCCACCGGTTGCTGCATCTGCAAATGTCGTGGAATTGGATGCACAAACACCCGGCAGTCCATATATATACCCAACTGTCGGAAGTGGATTGACCGTTATTGGTGCCGACACAACCGTTGAGCCGCAAGAATTGGAGACCGAATAACGAACGGTATCCAGACCTGCAACCGAACCTGTTACGACCCCTGCTATGGAAACCGCAGCGACCGTACTCGAGGTAGTGGACCATGTGCCGCTTCCCGTGGCATCGGTCAACGATAACGATGCCCCAACGCAAACGGTTGAACCGCCTGCTATAGCAGCCACTGTGGGCAGTGGCGTGATGGTGACGGGAGCGCTTGCAGTAGCAGTACCGCATATTCCCGAAACAGTGTAGGAGATGGTGGTGGTGCCGCCCGATGCTCCGGTAACCAACCCGGAGCTACCCACCGTAGCTATCGAAGTGCTTGCCGATGACCATGTGCCGCCAACTATGCCATCCGTAAAGGTGGAAGTGCTGCCCACACATATCGGGGATACAGCGGTAATGGTTCCCGCAAATGGGGTTGTGCCGACGTAGACCGAAAGTGTAGCGGGCAGACCGCAACCCAAATCGTATGTAATAATGCTGGTGCCGAAACTCAAGCCCGATACTATGCCAGTGCCACTTACCGATGCAATTGAAGGCGAGCTGCTCGACCACGTTCCACCTACAGTAGTATCGGAAAGGGTGATGGTATTTCCTGTACAAACCGTATCCAAGCCGGTTATAGGAGCCGATGTAACATAAACGTTTAGACTCTTCGTGACATCGGTGCCGCATCCGGTTGAATAGGTGATGATTGCCGTGCCGGTAGAAATCCCCGATATCAGGCCTGTCAAGTATCCTGCGGTGGCTATGGTGCCATCGCTGGATGTCCAAGACCCACCTGCCACTGAGTCGGTCAATACCGTGGTACCGCCGACACAAACGAACGGCGCACCCGAAATTGGACCAGGAGCGGTTGTTATGGTCATAACTATCGTCGTGGTATCAACGTTGCCAAAGGTATCGATGGCCATGACTTTGAAAATATCGGTTCCGTAAAACCCCGGGGTAGGGGTGTAAGTAAGGCCAACTGGGGTCTGAACGCCTCCCGCGTAGTTGACTACCTGCGCAACCACCGCCGTTCCGTGAGCGGGTGCTGCGTACAAGCTTAAGGTGATGAGGCCCGGAAAGAAACCCCCAAATCCGTCTCCATCGGTAAGTGCCAACAGCGTGTCAAGCGACATCGCTCCGGTGCCTTGGCACGCGGTAGCCAATTGTGGACTTGAATTGGCGAACAGGACGGTTCCACCGGTTTGTGCGCGGCCCGAAGGGCCGAAAACCGAAATAATTAAGATGACGAGTGCAACCATTCCCGTCTTCCTAAAGCTCATAAAATTCATAACCACTTGTGTATTGTTTGATGATTGTATGTTACAGATTGTTTATTGTAGCCGAGGCGTCAAAAATCACGTTCAAAATTAATCAAAAATAACTGCCTATGAAAGACATCCGCCCGAATGACGCCATTGTTATGGGCTTACTTCACGGTATATTAACCGTGAAGTAAATTATGGAATTAAATCGTTCGCCATTAAAGGTTGAAAGAAATGAATTTTACCGGTAAGCCCAATGATGGCCAAACAAAAAGCCCCGGAAAAACCGGGGCTTCAAACTTTTTTACAGAAGCTGTTTATTTCACGTTTGCGCTGTAACGCTTGCTCACTTCATCCCAGTTAATGACGTTCCAAATCGCTTTGAGGTAGTCGGGGCGTTTGTTTTGATATTTCAGGTAATAAGCGTGTTCCCACACGTCTATACCCAAAATCGGGGTTCCTTTTACCTCGGCGGTGCTCATCAAGGGGTTGTCTTGGTTTGCTGTGGAGCAAACGTCAAGATGGCCATCTTTCACAATCAACCAAGACCAGCCGCTGCCAAAGCGTGTTGCGCCCGCAGTGCTCATCTTCTCCTTCAAGGCATCGAGCGAGCCAAATGCATGGTCGATAGCGGATGCCAACGCGGCCGAGGGGTGACTGCCGTTGTTGCTCAAGATTTCCCAAAATAGCGAGTGGTTGTAATGTCCACCACCATTGTTGCGAACGGCTGCAGGGTAAGAACCCATGTCGGAGAATAGCTCTTCCAATGTCTTGTCTGCACCCGGTGTGCCTGAGAGAGCCTTGTTGAGGTTGTCTACGTATGCCTGATGGTGACGATCGTGGTGAATCTGCATCGTCATGGCATCGATATGGGGTTCGAGCGCATCGAATGCGTATCGCAATGCAGGGAGTGTATGTGTCATAATTCTTTTTGTTTGAAGTCCAAAGTTAGGTGTGACCGCCAACAAAACCAAGAAATCGACATAACGATAATCTACCACGCCATAAGGTCAAAAAAAATGAAAATATTCTATTTGAAGTTTACATTAACGTTTCGAAATTTGAACTTTGCACCGATTAGACTAATTTCGCACGATATAAGGATAGTTTTCTATGGTAATCGTAGTTGAACCGAAAAGAGAGCATGTTCTATTTTAAGTCTTTAGACATGTTGATTATCATAAATCAACTTTAATTTTAGTAGAATTATGAATTTCGCAGTTCTGGAAACCTAATTTACCATGTTTTAGATGGGTTGAAACTTTGGAGTTTTATGGTAGCCCTGCAGTTGAATCCGATTTTAGCAGTTTTCGGTAAATCCCTTCAACGCTCTATTTTGTAAAAAATCGAATCTATGATAAAAAATATCGCATCGTATATTGATCACACGCTGCTGAAACAAACGACAACTCTCAGCGACGTAGACAGATTGTGTGTGGAGGCTTCGATGGAAGGGTTTGCTGCAGTTTGCATCCCGCCGCGTTATGTATCTAATGCCAAAAAATTGCTCGATGGGTCCAATGTAATGGTAGCGACGGTTATTGGTTTTCCATTGGGATACAATGTGACGGACGTAAAATTGCGGGAAATAGATGACGCCATCAAAATGGGTGCCGACGAACTCGACATGGTTCAAGACCTGTGTGCCGTGAAAAATGGGGACTGGCATATTTTGGAAAGGGAAATTGTGGAATGTCTTAAACCCATTCATCAAGCGGGCAAAGTCATCAAAGTGATTTTGGAAAGCGGTATACTTACCGATGCTGAATTACTGCGTTGCTGCCAACTTTATGCCAATTACGATATCGATTTCCTGAAAACCTCAACCGGGTTTGCCGACCGCGGCGCATCGGTTGAAGCTGTAACCATGATGCGCGCCAACCTTCCCAAAAAAATAGGCATCAAGGCATCCGGTGGTATCAGAAGCCTTAAATTTGCCAAAGAATTGATCAACGCGGGTGCAACCCGCCTCGGGTGCTCTGAGAGCATCAAGATCATAAAGGAGCTAAGGGGCAAAAAATGAGTCGGAAGACGCTGATTATTTTTCTATTTTTTTGTTTCAACGGGTTGGGCCTTCGGGCACAAGCTCAGGGTAGTGTAGGCATTCATAGCGATCCGAGACTGGATGTCGTCATCAAAAAAGATAAAGCACTCGCGAAAAAGAGTAAGGAGAATGCCGGCAAATCCAAGACGGTAAAGCCTTTGATTCGTGGTAAGGCGCCAATTCTGGCTGAAAGCAGCGGAAGTTTTAGCGGGACAGGCTTTCGCGTACAAATCTATAACGGAACCGACCGATACAAGGCAACTAAGATTCGGGAAGAATTTGATAAAAGTTACCCGGGCGTGCATTCTTACATTTCTTACGTTGCACCTTACTACAGAGTAAAAGTGGGCAATTACCGCAAGCGCTCAGATGCAATGGGCATGTTCCGCGAGGCGAGCA
>CAIVHI010000147.1 GCA_903905685.1 uncultured Bacteroidota bacterium
AACTTTGATAGACATTTTAGGATTATCGTCTTTAATGCGATTGAACGAATTGAAGTAGCGTTAAGGGCAAAATTGATATACCATCTTTCTCTTGGTTATAGTCCCGAATGGTATCTGCGCCCAGAGTTATTTGAGATAGATAGTTGCCTCGGCCTTACGGCCACGGGTAAGCGTTTTTTCAAAATCCTGATTCAATTCCGGCATCATTTTGCCTATCTCTTTCAAGCAGTCGTTGAACTTCTGGTTGGCTGGGCATTTAGGCAGCCCATCAGGATACTTGGCGAGGATTTGAGCCACTATCGGGTGTATGGGTATGGTAACCCTGCCAGATGTTTTTTGCTGCGTAATCTGGATGAAGCCGTTATTAATCTTGGCAACGGGTTGTTGGGTTTGTCCTGAACCATCCGTACGTGCTACGCGGATTTATGGCCTAGCCATCAATGTGGGTTACACCGGGCTGTTCGCTATTGGTCGATGTTTTCGACTTTGCTTGGGCTGCCGGCACTGGTAGCCGAGAGGTTTCAATCCCCCCCACCCCAACAAGCATCAAAAACAATCCCTACCCCCAATCCCGAAATGCGGTTATTTTTGTCGCGCTAAAACGTCTTGATGATGAATACCCGCTACGAAGCCTCTTTGGAATATGCCCGCGATTGCGACAGCTCCGATACCCTGTTCGCTTTCCGCGACCGGTTCCATATTCCCCAACACCACGATACCGACTCCAAATACTTCTGCGGCAATTCCCTTGGGCTGCAGCCCAAGAGTGTGGCCTACCTTATGGAGCAGGAACTGGCCGATTGGGCCAAGTATGGCGTAGAGGGGCACTTCATGGCGCGCAATCCCTGGTTTTCCTACCACCACCTTTTTTCCGAAAGACTGGGTAAAATAGTAGGCGCACTGAAGGACGAAGTGGTGGCTATGAACACCCTAACCGTGAACCTCCATTTGCTCATGCTGTCGTTCTACAGACCCACCAAGACGCGCTACAAAATCATCATGGAGGCCGGCGCGTTTCCGTCAGACCAATATGCCATTGCCACGCAGGCCGCTATGCACGGGTTCAACCCCGATGAAGCCATAATTGAGGTAGCACCACGCCAGGGAAAACACCTCATTGCACACGAAGACATTCTGGAAGCCATCAATGCCGCCGGCGAGTCGCTGGCGTTGGTCATTCTTGGCGGTGTCAATTACTATACCGGGCAGTTGTTCAACATGGAAGGCATCACCGCTGCGGCCCATGCCGTGGGGGCTTATGCCGGGTTCGATTTGGCGCATGCCGTGGGCAATGTGCCCTTGCACCTGCACGACTGGCAGGTGGATTTTGCCTGCTGGTGCTCCTACAAATACCTCAACTCCGGCCCGGGTGCGGTTGGGGGCGTGTTTGTGCACGAAGTCCACAGCTATGACCCCACGGTGTTTCGTGCCGCGGGCTGGTGGGGTAATGACGAAAAGACGCGCTTCAAGATGGAGAAACATTTTGTGCCGCAAGCCGGGGCCGGCGGATGGCAAATGAGCAATGCACCGGTATTCAACATGGTGGCGCTCAATGCCTCGCTCGATGTGTTCGACAAGGCGGGCATGGCCGCGTTGCGGGAAAAGAGCCTGAACCTCACCGGGTATATGGAATTCCTGCTGCAACAACTCGAGGGGCTGCCTTTCGAGATCATCACGCCAGCCGACCCCGCACAACGCGGTTGCCAATTGTCGCTGTTGTTCTTCAAAGACGGCAAAAAGTATTTCGACGCCCTCACGGAAGCCGGCGTGATAGCCGATTGGCGCGAGCCCAATGTGATACGCATTGCACCTGTGCCGCTCTACAACAGCTATGAAGACTGCTACCGGTTTTATGCCGCCATGCTGAAACTGTCGCAACAATAGCGATGCAGTACTGAAAACAATTTTCCACATACCGGCACCCCCAACACACCGCTTCGAGCACGTGTTGGGGTTTTCTGATTACTTTTGCCGCGCAAACGGCAACCTTTTGACAGTAATCAGATTCCAAAAATACATTGCCGGCTTCTCGGTCATCCTGCTCTTGGCGAAGCTGTTTGCATGGTACATCACCAACTCCGTAATGGTGCTTACCGATGCTTTGGAGGGCTGCGTAAATGTGGTGGCCGGTTTCCTGGGCCTTTACAGCGTCATCCTCGCCGCCAAGCCGCGAGACACCAATCACCCTTTCGGACACTCCAAGGTGGAGTACCTAACCTCTGCGGTTGAGGGCACGCTCATCATGATTTCGGCCTTCGTCATCATGTGGGAGGCGGGCAACGAATTCCTTACCCCCCACCACCTGCAACGGCTGGATACCGGCCTACTGGTGGTAGTGGGTTGCGGACTCGTAAACTATGCCCTCGGGAAAATTGCGGAGCAGTCGGGCAGGAAGCAGAATTCCATCGTATTGCAGGCGGCGGGCAAGCACCTCATCACCGACGGCTACTCCAGCCTCGCCATTATTGTGGGCATGGCGTTGTTGTTTACCTTGGAACTCATTCCCGAAACCAAAGGACGCTTTTTGATGCTGGACAGCATTGTAGGTATCGTGTTCGCCGTCGTCATTTTGGTGACGGGCTATAGGGTGCTGCGCAGGTCTATTTCGGGCATTATGGACGAGGTAGACCAAGCGTTGGTGCAGGAAGTGGTGGTGCTGCTGCAGGAGTCGCGGCAACCGCAATGGATTGACCTGCACAATTTCCGCGTCATCCAATATGGCAACATGCTGCATATCGATGCCCACCTCTCGCTGCCCCGATATTACAGTGTCGAAACTGCCGGCAAAGACATCCAGCACTTGAGCGAACTTATCAACAACCACTTCGGCAGACAGGTAGAACTGTTTGTGCATGTAGATGCCTGCCTACCCATGCAATGCCGTTTGTGCGCCCAGCCCAATTGCGGCCTGCGCCAAGCCGATTTTGAACAACAAGTGGTTTGGAACATGGAAAATGTGTGGGAGGACGAAATGCATAGAATCAACTAAACAAATCAGACCACATGGAAAAATATATACTGATAACGGGCGCTACATCGGGCTTCGGTAGGGCCATAGCCGAGAAATTTGCCGGTGGTGGCTACCACCTTTGCATAACGGGCCGAAGGGAAGAAAGACTGCTTGATGTGAAGAACGAGCTCGAAGCCGCCTATGGCGTGCGTGTCATCACGTCTGCATTCGATGTTCGCGACAAAGAAGCGGTAAAGGCCGCCCTGACCGAGTTGCTGGCGCAAGTGCCCCACATCGATATTCTCGTGAACAACGCAGGCTTGGCGTCGGGTTTGTCATCGATAGAAGACGGCGATACCGACGACTGGGATGTCATGATAGATACGAATGTAAAGGGCTTGCTGTATGTAACGCGCATCATTGCCGAAACCATGAAGAAACGCTGTGCAGGCCACATCTTCAACATCGGCTCCACTGCCGGCAAAACAGTTTATAAGAATGGCAATGTGTACTGCGCCACAAAATTTGCGGTCGATGCCCTCAGCCAAAGCATGCGCATCGACCTCCTCCCCTACGGCATCAAGGTAACCGCAGTAAACCCGGGCATGGCCGAAACCGAGTTTGCGCTGGTGCGCTTTAAGGGCGATGCGGAGAAAGCCAAGTCGGTTTACAACGACGTGACCCCGCTTGCTGCCGACAACATTGCCGACATCATTTGGTATTGCGCCCAACTGCCCGCACATGTGTGCATCAACGACCTGACCGTGACGTGCACCAACCAAGCCAACAGCTTCTACACCGTCAGGAACGCCGACCGCAAGCTGCCCGAGGTGGGATAGCCGCAAACAATAGTCAACTCAAAATCAATTGGCCATGTATACTGCCGAAACCAAAATAAGGGTGCGCTACGGCGAGACCGACCAAATGGGCTACCTGTATTACGGATATTACGCACTCTACTATGAAGTGGGTAGAGCAGAGGCCATCCGCGAGTTGGGGTTCACCTACCGCAAGCTGGAGGAATCGGGCATCATGATGCCCGTGGTGGAGCTTAACGCGCAATACTTCCGCCCGGCAAAATATGACGACCTGGTTACCGTTAAGACAACGGTGAAAGAACTAACCCGAGGCCCCAAAATCAGTTTCCATTCCGACCTTTACAATGAAGAAGGACAATTGCTGAATCGGGGAATCACGACACTGGTGTTTTATGACCCCGTGCTGAAACAGAAAACCGAAATGCCCGACACCCTCCACGAACGCCTCGCACCATTTTTCAATTCTTAGCACTATGTCGAACATCAAAGCCACCATCGTCACCATTGGAGATGAATTGCTGATAGGCCAAACCATCGATACCAACTCGGCATGGATGGCGCAGCGGCTTAATGAACTGGGCGTAAGCGTATTGCGCCGCGTAGCCGTTGGCGACGAGGCCGATGCCATTACTACCGCCCTCGACGACGAGCGTAAATTGGCCACTGTGATATTGATTACGGGCGGCCTCGGGCCAACATCGGACGACATTACCAAACCATTGCTGTGCAAGTATTTCGGCGGCAAGCTGGTGGTGAACGACGTAGTGTTGGAACACATTCGCGCCATCTTCACCAAATTCAATCGGCCCATTATAGACCGCAACTTGAAGCAGGCCGAGGTGCCCGATAACTGCACCGTGCTATTCAACCGAATGGGCACCGCTCCAGGTATGTGGTTTGAGGATGGCGGCACCATATTCGTATCCATGCCCGGCGTGCCGTTCGAGATGCGCGCCATTATGGAAGATGAAGTATTGCCGCGCCTCAAAACGATGCTTAAAACCGATGCCTTCATTCATCGCACCACAGTAACCGCGGGTGAAGGCGAAAGCTTCATAGCGGAAAAGTTGATGGATTTTGAAGCGGCACTACCCCAACATCTCCACCTCGCCTACCTGCCCGATGCGGGCTTCGTAAAGCTGCGCCTCACGGGCAGCGGCACCGATGCTACAATTTTGGAACACCAACTGGCTGCTTGGCAACAAAAGTTGATGGCAATATTGGGCGACATCGTGATAGCCACAGAAGACATTGCCGTAGAGCAGATTTTGAGCGATGCCCTGCGCCACTCGGGCAAATGGATAAGCACTGCCGAAAGCTGCACCGGGGGCTTCATAGGGCACCAAATCACGCAGGTGCCCGGAGCATCGGTCTATTTTAAGGGCAGTGTGGTTGCTTACGACAACTCGGTAAAGGAAGGCTTGTTGGGTGTTTCGTCCAAGACGTTGGAAACTTTTGGGGCAGTGAGTGAGGAAACGGTAACGGCCATGGCCAAAGGCGCCTTGCGGGTATTCGGCACAGACTATTCTTTGGCTACGTCGGGAGTGTTGGGCCCCGATGGCGGTACACCGAATACACCCGTAGGCACCGTTTGGATGGCCGCCGCAACTCGCGACCGCGTGGTGACCAAGATGTATAAGTTTAGGTATGACCGATTGAAGAACAAGGAAATGGCCGCCAAAAACGGCATGTTGCTACTTTGGAAACTGATAACCGGGCGGGTATGATGCCAATATTCCTCATCGGGATGCCGGGAGCCGGCAAAACCCATTTGGGAACAACATTGGCTACCGCGCTGGCATTGGACCACATCGACCTCGATGCGTGGATAGCAACCTCCGAAGGAATGACCATTCCCGAAATTTTCGAAACACATGGCGAGGACTATTTTAGGCTCTTGGAACACCAACACTTGAAAAACGCCATCGGCGCCACACGCGGGGGAGCCATTGTGAGTTGCGGCGGCGGCACTCCATGCTTTTTCGACAACATGGACGTCATGAAGGCAGCAGGCACCGTCGTTTATCTCGATACCGAAATAGACGTATTGGTGGGCCGCCTCGGCGGTATGAAAGGCCGACCTTTGATATCCGGTAAACACACGTTGCGGGAGCAATTGGAAGCATTGCTGGCAAAGCGCCTACCCTACTACCTACAGGCCCAAAAAACCGTGAAAAATGATGAACAAGTGATTGAACAACTCAAAAACCTGATATTTACATGCGAAATAAAGCGATAGCACTCGGTGCCGCACTCTGCGGCTTGTCGGTAATACTCGGGGCATTTGGCGCCCACGCACTCAAAGCCCTCGTGGCCGAAGACCAACTTAGGGTGTTCGAGACTGGCGTGCGCTACCAGTTTTACCACAGTTTGGCCCTCATAATTTGTGGCATACTGCCGGCATCCATCCCCGACAAAACCATCCGACTTACGCGCAACCTGTACGTCGTCGGCATCCTGCTTTTCAGCGGGTCGCTCTACCTCATGACGTTTTTAAGCACCGCTCAGGTGGGCCTTGGTCCCGTTGGCATACTCACACCAATAGGTGGGCTGTTCTTAATAGCCGGCTGGATTGCGCTGGTGCTCGGGGCATTGAAAAAGTGATTGCCGCCCCGACCTATAGCGCGATATGTGGCGAGCAACGCTCTCTTAATGCGTTCGGCACCGGCCATTGCGTCTGGCGACCCACAACCAAAGATCGCGAAGGAGGCATGGGCATCAGGGGTCCGTTATTTGTTGCAGAAACCATTACCGGATTCTACCCTGCGGCAACATTCCTCGGTAGTATGCACTGCCGCAAACGCCCCTAAAAGCCGATGGCTGCAATAAATTCGCCTCCCAACACGTGCAATTTGGGTATTGCCGAACGTCCATGTTACCACCCCGGCAGTGCGAACGCAGTTCGCCCCTACGCCGTGTCATTCCCAAGTTGAAACGATGTTTCAATGCGCAATCCGTCCGGCATTTGCTGTAACGAACAGCCGGCAAAACCGTAGCTTTTAGCTAAGTCCTTAAAGGGCGGCCCTCCCGACGGCCTACATACGGCAGGTCCAAAACGATGATTCCATTTTTACGACCATCGTAAGTAGGGGCAAACCGGCACAGTTCTTTCGGAGGTGGTTACAGGCTTTTCGTAACCTTCCCGGGAAGGGGGACGGGCGAACGCGGTGCGCCCCTACATTGGGCAAATGCTGCCCATCTTTGGTGTTCGATTCGGCACGCGCTAAAAAATGTACATCAGCCTCAAGCCGACTACATTGTTTTGTTGCCCATCGAAGCTGTACCCAATCGGAATGCGATTGCCGTCTCGGATGGGTGCGGGCGAGAACCCCCAACGCGCGTTGAAATAGTAGTGCCTGTAGAGGTGGTAGGTGGCACCAAAAATCACTTCGATGTCGGTTTTGTTGAAATAATTGTAAACGGGGTCTATAATGACCGGCTGGTCGAGCGAGATGCTCTCGTAGGAGCTGAACAGGCGGGAGTAGGAAGCCCCAAATTCGTAGTCGAATTTGCCTTGGGTGTAATGCAGCATCAGCGGCACTTCTATGTAGTTGAGCCTCAAATAATATTCTTCAAAGTAGGCACCCACGGCATACGAAGTGGCTTGGTTCACTTCGTGGTCACCCTTCTGCGAATACAGCAATTCCATTGATGCCGAAAATTTCAGGGTAAAATGGACTGTCACGATTCCACCCACGTTCAAGCCCACTTTATGGTAATGCGTAAAATCGTCTACGTCGTCTACCTTGGAAATATTCGCACCCATCACCACTCCACCGGTGAATACTTTGGGCTCGGCTACAAAATAATTGTCTTGAGCCCGGCAATGCGGTGCCGCAGCAATGAAGGTAACCCAACAGCCCAATGCGATTTTCTTCATTTCTTTTTCTTTTTTCCCACCAAGCCGTGGGAGCGCACTATCTGCTGAGAAATAAACGACCTTGTCAGCCTGCCTTCACAAATCAAGGTGTTCCAATGGGCTTTATTCATGTGGTAACCCGGCAGCACATGGTCCGGATACTCCCCCCGCAATTCCAAGGCCACATCGGGTTCACACTTCACGTTGATTTGCAGGGGAATATTGGTGAGTCCCATCAATAGGAACATTCTCCCGGCTGTTTTATAAACCGCTGTTTCTTCGCCAAACGGGAAACACTCCTCCACGTCGGGCATTGCTAGTACATAATCCCTGATTTCTTCAACGTTCATAACAATAATTAAAGTTTTCTTCGGCGGCAGGCTGTAGAGGGGCAACCTTACACCTACAAGGTGTCTGAATATCTGATAGGCCACTCTTCCAAAAGTACTGAAAAACTCATCGTTGGGAATAAATGCTGTACAGTTGGCGAATTCGGGGTGATTCAACTACCGCCCAGAAATCGAGCCACAGCAGCCGCACATCGCTCCCCATCTATGGCTGCCGATACAATGCCTCCGGCATAACCAGCACCTTCGCCACAGGGAAAAAGTCCGGCAACATCGCTATGCTGCAACGTATCGGCATCTCTCGGAATCCTAACCGGACTACTCGTGCGCGACTCCACACCCACCAAAACCGCCTCTGCCGTAAAGTAGCCCTTCATTTTCTTCCCAAACGTGATCAACCCCTGCCGTAGCGCTTGTACTACCTCGCTCGGCAAAACGTCTCGCAGGTCGGCACTGGTGAGCCCGGGATGATAGGAACATGGCGGTAAAGTTGCTGAGGTTTTACCGTCAACGAAGTCGGTCATGCGTTGGGCCGGTGCCCTCAAAGGGCCACCACCCACCTCCCAAGCCCTGTGCTCCACCATAGCCTGGTACCGGCGTGCGGCCAATGGGCCCTTGAAACCGTATTGGGCAAAATCGGCTTCATCAACGGCAACCACGGTGCCAGAATTGGCAAACGGGTTGTTGCGGCGCGATGGCGACCACCCATTTACCACTACTTCATTTATGGCCGTAGCAGCCGGTGCAATGATGCCACCGGGACACATGCAAAACGAGAATACCCCCCTACCTTGTTCTTGGCTCACTAAGGAATAGCTTGCAGGAGGCAAAAATGGGTCGCGCACCTCGGTGTGGTATTGGGCCGAATCTACCAACGCTTGCGGATGCTCGATGCGCACACCCAGTGCAAACGGCTTGGCAGTAATGGCTATGCCCTTGTCGTTCAGCAACCTGAAAATATCGGATGCCGAATGGCCGGTAGCCAGAATGGTGGCACTGCACTTTATGACGCTGCCATGCTCCACCCTTACACCCGTCACCGCACCGCCATCTACAATCAGGTCGGTAAGCTTCGTGCCAAACAACACGTCTCCGCCACAAGCCCTTATCTGCGCGGTGATGCGGGAGATGATGTCGGGAAGTTTGTTGGTGCCGATGTGGGGGTGTGCTTCATACAGCACGGTTTCATCTGCCCCATATAAATGGAAAATCTCAAGAATGCGAGCAATGTCGCCCCGCTTGGTGGAGCGGGTGTAGAGCTTGCCGTCGCTATAGGTACCTGCCCCGCCTTCGCCAAAACAGTAGTTGGACTCCTGGTCAATTATGCCGTCGCGGTTGAGGCGTGCCAAGTCGCGCCGGCGGCTGCGCACGTCTTTGCCGCGCTCCAAAACAATGGGCCGCAATCCCAGTTCAATCAGGCGCAAGGCCGCAAACAGGCCTGCCGGACCTGAACCCACCACTACCACGGGGGGCTTGGCCGCAACTTGTTGCAATTGCAGTTCGAATTGGTTCGCTTGGGGAGCCTCGCCCTCGAAATAAACATCGACCGAGAACAAAACCTTGGCATTGCGCGAGCGTGCGTCGATGGACTTGCGACGAATGCGCACCGACGCGATTCTGCCCATATCAACCCGACATTCTTTCGCCACCAGCCGCCTTACCTGCTGCATATCGGCAGCTACGGCGGGCGGAAGCGTCAAGACTAGGGATTTGGGCATGTTCGGACAGGATAATGAATGGAAGTTCGAAATTACGGGTAAAAACGCGACGAGGTTGTCAATTGGCGTTGCGCCCAATACAGCCGGTCACAACGTCCAGCAATTCGGCGGTGGCAGTATCCAGATTGTCGTTCACTACTATGCGGTCAAACTGGGGTGCAAACGTAATCTCATAGGCGGCCTTGGCCACACGCTCCTCCAAACTGTCAGCGTTTTCCGTGCCTCGGGCGGTGAGGCGTCGGCGTAATTCTTCAACCGATGGCGCCTCAATGAAGATCGTTGTGGTGATGTCGGGGAATCGGTTTTTTATGGCCAATGCCCCTTTCACGTCTATATCCACCAGCGGCGTTTTGCCCATTTGCCAAATGCGTTGCAATTCCGTCTTCAAGGTGCCATAATACTTGCCGGGATATACCATCTCCCACTCCACAAAAGCATCTTCGGCAATGAGCGTATCGAATTCCTCCGGCGTAAAGAAGTAGTAATCCTTGGAATGGGTCTCATTTTCCCTCGGTTTCCGTGTGCAGGCGGATATGGAAAACTCCAAATTGCGGCAAGCCGCGAGGATCCGCTTCACCAAAGTGGTTTTCCCAGAGCCCGATGGAGCCGTTATTACGATGATTTTACCAGTCAACACAAACAAAATTTCGTGCGAATAAAAGAAAATATTTTGGGTTACGGCCGAAAACCAACCAAACAGGAGCGAAATTGTTGCGAATGGGGACGTGAAATCCATTTTATGGGTTCATTTTCAAGTGGTTCTCGCCGGTAGTAATTATTTTTACCCTCACACATGGAAGAATCCCCAAAAAAGAAAAGGCGAACAGGCAAGCGCATTTTGCGGGCTGTATTCCTTGCGATAGGCATACTCCTTGGCGCGTCCCTTTTTTTCGTCCTTGTAGGCAAATGGATTTATCCCCCGCTCACCATGACCCAAGTGGGCAATATGATGGATGGTTATGGGCTACATAAAACCTACGTGCCCTGGAAGGACATCTCCCGAAACGTTAAACTCGCAGCCCTTGCCAGCGAAGACCAACTGTTTCCCGAGCACGGCGGTTTTGACTGGCATTCCATTGATAAGAGCCTGAATGGACCCAAGAAAAAGAAGCGGGTGCGCGGTGGCGGCGCCAGCACCATAAGTCAACAAACGGCCAAGAATGCGTTTCTATGGCAGGGCACGGGCATGACGCGATACATTAGGAAGGTGCCTGAGTTTTATTTCACACAGCTGATAGAATGGGTGTGGGGTAAGCAGCGCATCTTGGAAGTGTACCTCAACATCATCGAAATGGGCCCCGGCATTTTTGGCGTGGAGGCCGCCTCCGAAACCTACTTCCACAAGCATGCGCGAGATTTGACGAGAGCCGAAGCAGCACAAATCATTGCTTCTCTGCCTAATCCCAAGAAATTTACCGTCAAGCCCATGAGTCACCGGGTGAGCTGGAGGTATCCGCAAATCATGGTTCAGATGGATAATCTGGATGGTGATGAAGATGTGGATGCCCTCATCAAAACGCCTTAGGCGCATGACGGGTCCATGTGGCGACGCCCATTATATGATCCATGGGGCGGTGACCGGGACGTGTCCATGGGGCGATGCCCCATGCTAGGACATTGTGCCCTTTCAGGGCGTTACCCCCTATTCCAATTTTGGACCGCCCTGAAAGGGCAAAATACAATAGCT
>CAIVHI010000148.1 GCA_903905685.1 uncultured Bacteroidota bacterium
CTGCGCCTCACCGACAATGGCGATACCCTCTGGACACGATTATACAGAAGCCCCACGGGCGATTCGAAGTTCTATAAAATCCTCCCCACCCAAGACGGCGGCTATATCATGGCCGGCATTTATAACCAAACGACGGCAAAAACCGGCATGGGCATTGCCGTAAAACTTGATGCCTTAGGCGTGGAGACGTGGCAAAAAACCTATGGTACGGTTACCGATGGGATTGAACTGCACGATGTGGCACAATTGCCCAACGGCAATTATATGTTTGGCGGCTATAGTTTCGAGACCGATACAAACGGGGTGGCCTACATTTTGACGACCGATAGTGCCGGCGTAAAAATTGCCGACCAATACTGCGGGGGCAACACCAGCTACGCCGATGCCATTGCGGTTCAGGGCAACACGAGCTACTTGGTGGCCGGCGCTACCAATCAATATGGCAATACCTATGGAGATGCTTATTGGCGCGAAACGGAAACTTTGTTGAGTGGCGTGGCCACTGTGGCGGAAACCGGCATGAAGCTGTATCCCAACCCGGTATCGGGCATTGCCGAGATAGCATTGCCCAACAACGAATCGAACCAAATGGCCACGTTGGAGGTCATGAACCTAGCCGGCCGGAACATGCTGAAATCGGAAAACGTTCGGATTAAGGATTTGGCGCTCAATACTGCCGATATGCCTAATGGCATGTACCTATACAAGGTTACGTGTACCGATGGACAAGTGCATCAGGGTAGGTTTGTAGTCAACCATAACAAATAGGGTTCAAACACTACTTGGCACTCTGCTGCCTGTACATGGCTTCCAAATTGTGGTAATACGCCATATCCACCTTGTCGTATCCTAACGATATGGCCTTCGTGATGTAGCCGTAGGCTGTGGAAAAGTCGTTGAAGTGTGCACGGCACACCGATAGTTCGTAATAAGCGGCAGCGGCAGTACTATCCATGGCAAGAGCCGCCTTAAAGTCGGCTTCGGCAGGTTCCCAGTGCTCGGTATGGTAGTAAATGCGGCCACGACCCAAGTAAGGGGCGATATGGTGGGGCTTTAGCGCAATCGACTTATTGTAGTAGGCCAATGCAGAATCGATATTGCCGGCCGAGAGCAGGATATTGGCATAGTCGCTGCAAGACTCCGCAGTGGTCTGCAAGGTCATGGCTTTCTTGAAGTAGAACGTGGCGGAGTCGGCGCGGGCTTTTGCATAGTACAGTATTCCCAACCCTTGAGCCGCATTGTAGAAATCGGGGTTCTCACGAAGTGCTCCAAGAAGGTAGTATTTCGAGGAGTCGTAATACACCATTTTTTGACCTTGGTCGGTTTCTGCCTGCCAAAGGTCAAAGTATCGAAACCCCAAATTGTTAAAGGCAATCGGAACGCCCGTTGGGTATATTGCCAATACGCTGCGCCACAGACTTCCGGAATCGTACCAATCGCGGGTACGTGCATTGGCTCCGGCGGCAAGTATCAACAAATAAGAGGTGAACCCCATTTTTACCCATTTACAGTAGCGACGCGTGCGAAAATCGGCAAGTGCCCGGGCAACCAGCCAACCCACTGCAATGCAGCACCCCAGCGACGGCAGGTAGGCATACCTATCGGCTATAATGGCATCGCCCACCGGGATGAATTGCAAGAGCAGCACAATGTTGACCAAAAAAAAGGACGCGGCAAAAAACAGCAGGCGGTTGTTCCTAAACAGCCACCAAACGACGAATGCCGCCAGTGGGATTACCGACAAATAAACCCAAAAATAACCGGGCAGGACACCACCTGCAGTTCCCGGATATGGATAAAAATTGCTGATGCCGATGGGCAAAACGAATTTGGACACGTAGGTGACCAGAGCATAGCCGCCAAGCTCCAATCTCCCCAGAAAGCCGTATGCCACTTTATGGACCTCCATGGCTCCGCCCGAACTTTGAATATGGACGGCTACCAGCCCGAATACGAGCGATAGGGCCAAAAACGGCACAATTTCCATCAGCCTACCCCACCCCCGCCTTTCGGGCTTCTTCAAGGCGGTCATAGCAATCAAGGCCAAAGGAAAGGCCACTGCAACGGGCTTGGACAACACGGCGCACAAAAACCACAACAGCGACAAGCTGTAGACCGCCCATCTCGAATTACCCTCTAGAGTCCTGAATTTCAAGAAACTTATAAGGGCAGCAATATAGAACGCAGCCGACAACAGGTCCTTTCTATCCGCCGCCCAAGCGTAGGCTTCAACGTGAAGTGGATGTACCGCAAACAAAAGGGACGAAGCAACCGCCAAGACCCGATCCTCAAACAGCGCGATGAGCAGCTTATAGACAAGCCACGAGACCATTGCGTGGAGCAGCAGGTTATCGAAATGGTACAAAAGCGGCTCCAATTGGACGACCTTGTACTCAAGGGCATAGCTTAAAATGGTGAGGGGATGGTAATTGCCCATTACGGGCTCGCTAAAAATGCGCGTCAACCCCTTCCAAGAGAGGTCTGTAAGCAACGGATTGGCGAGGATGTAGCCCTTATCGTCCCAATCGGTAAACTTATTGAACACG
Organism: uncultured Bacteroidota bacterium; assembly: GCA_903905685.1. Taxonomy (GTDB): domain Bacteria; phylum Bacteroidota; class Bacteroidia; order Chitinophagales; family Chitinophagaceae; genus CAIYTT01. The sequence goes on from CAIVHI010000148.1 coordinate 2,547, forward strand.
CTAGGATAGCCTGCAACGAGGCAAGCCAATACCGGGAGCCACCGCCACAACATCGAGCTACTAGAGGTTTCAGAAACAGCCCGCGCCATGGCCTCAGGCACGGTAGACTGCTGTGGACTGGAAGTGGCTGATTTCTTTTTGATATGGCGTGCCATTGCCCAAAAATAGCATATCGCGCGTTTTAAGCGGACGGTTTTTAGGGGTAAATGTTGTGTTCGGGGATAATCTCAAAAACCGATGTCGTATCAGCTCCCAACCACCAATGTGCCATTCGGGCTGAGCCTTACCTCACCTCGGTCCATCAAACTTCGAACCGCCGCAATGGCGGCCGAGTAGGCACTGGGCTCAAAGGCGGCGGTCACTTCCCGGAGTGCAATACCGGGGTGGGCCTGCACCAGTTTCAATATGGCGGCGTCCATGCTCACGCGACGCCCCGTTTGCGCCTTCCGGTCTCTACAAATATCGCAATGTCCGCAATCGCCCTTCGGCACTTCCCCAAAGTATCTCAAAAGTAGCACCTCGCGACATTGCTCGGTATTTTCCAGAATGCCTATCATCGCTTCAGTACGGGTCACATGGCGGTCGCGTAGGTCCTTAACCTTCTTCATGTTAAGCGTCAGGTGGCGGCTGTCTACCCTATAGTGGTGGAAAAACATTTGGGGTCCTTCGGACGGAACCGAGTACTGGATGAATCCCATCCGCTTCAATTCGGCAAGTCCTGCGGCAAGGGTTTCGCGCCCAATGGCCAATCTTTTGCAAATTGCACCCTCGAATACCGGCGTGGGGTAAAAAAACAGGGTAGGATACATGCGCAGCAACCCCACCGCAATGTATTCCAAGTCTTCTCGATACCTGCCCAGATCATCAATGGCGCCCCGTTCCACCAGTAGCCTGATGGTGGCCGGAGTAGTTACCGACTCCGTTAGTGTCCATAAATTCTCGCGCTCCAAGAGTTTCAATGCCGGCAATGCCGCAGCGGGCTGCAAATCAAATTTTTGGCAAAAATCCACCAAATCGAAGGAGTAATACTGGTCGGGCTCGCAACCTATGGGTATTTGCAGGTATTCCGCCACCGATTGATAAACCTGCCTGATGTAAGCCTCGTTGGGGAACATCAGTGCCGTAGACTCCCGTAAGCGATTGATATCTTCGCCGTTATAGAGGCAGAGTGCGATGCTGGGCAACCCGTCTCGGCCTGCGCGCCCCATCTCTTGAAAATAGCTCTCCGGGTGCTCCGGTGCATCGTAATGCAACACCATCCTGACCTCGGGCTTGTCTATCCCCATGCCGAAGGCAGTGGTGGCTACCATCACTGCCGCGCCACCCTCCATCCACGACTTCTGGGCGGCATCGCGAGACGTGCGAGGCATGCCCGCATGATAGCCGGCAACCGACAGGCCCGACTGCTCCAAGTATCTCATCAGGGTTTCCGTCCGGCGCCTACTTCGGGTATATACGATACTGCAAGATTTATCTACGCTATGCAACGTGTCGGTACTCTTGTTCTCGGTATAACAGACCTCTTGAAATATGTTATTTCTTGCGAAACTCTGCTGAAACTCGGCAGGCCGCCGAAGCCCAAGGCCTGCAATGAGGTCGGCTTTTACATCGGGGGTAGCGGTTGCGGTGAGCGCGAGGAGCGGCACCTGGGGAAAAAAGTCCCGCAACCGCACCACTTTGAGGTAAGACGGGCGGAAATCGTGCCCCCATTGCGAAACGCAATGTGCCTCATCAACCGCTATAAGCGACACCGACATATCACCAAAATAATCGGTAAACAGGCGGGTCTGCAACCGTTCGGGAGAGACATAGAGCAGTTTGTAGCCATCGTGAACGGCATCCGACAACACCTGCTTAACTTCTCCGTAAGACATGCCGGAGTGCAGACTTGCCGCCGCAACGCCCAATTGGGTGAGCCGTGCAACTTGGTCTTGCATGAGGGCAATGAGCGGCGACACCACGAGGGTGATACCGGGCAACGCAATGGCCGGCACCTGGTAGCACACCGACTTGCCGGCACCCGTGGGCAGTAGGGCCAAAGTGTCGCGACCGGCCATAACGCTGTCTATGATTTCGCGTTGCAGGGGCCGGAATGAGGGGTAACCCCAGTAATGGTTCAGTATGGAAAGCGTATCCCGCAATGGTAGTCAATTAGATAGCGCCATACCTACCCTCTTTAAAGATGGGCTTCATATACGTGTCCCACAAATGGCGTTTCAGTTTGTCGTCGGCGGCAATTGCCGCGAGAGGCACGCAGGGCAACCATATACAGCCACCAAATTTGTTGACCTCATTGATAGTGAACAGTGCCGAGATTCCGAGACTGCGCGGTTCAATTCCGAAGGTGAGTACCACCTTCGGTTGATGCCGCATTTGGATGCGGTACCAAGCCACACTGCCACCCTCTTCCAAGCACACCTTTATGGTGTCGGCTTCACCAAGGCCGAAGCCTGCAACCATGCGGTCCAGCATCCCCGAAAGTGCGGGGTCATTGTTTTCGCTACGCGAAATAATGACCACCAAACGGGCGCCTTTCTCTTCAGTTTCGGCATCATTCCAAAACACGTCGTAATGTGACGACACGACGGCGGAACGAATCAGCGGCAAAGACATACCCATATCGACGGTTTTATTGGCATTATAAGATTCGGAAATTTTTGTTTCTTTGTACAAAAATAGTCGTTTCAACACTTCAAATCGGGCACAACATGAGTTTTTCCACTCCGGGTATCATTATCAACAAAATAGAGCACAGCAGAATCAGCGAAATAGACCCCAAGAACATCCAGTTCGGCAAGGCATATTCCGACCATATGCTGGTGGCATATTACGAAAATGGTGCTTGGTTGCAACCCGAAATCATGCCCTTCAGCAACCTTTCGTTGAGCCCGTCCACCACATTTTTCCACTACGGCCAGGCCATTTTCGAGGGCGTAAAGGCATACAAGGATGCCGACGGCAATCCGTTGATATTCCGCCCATACGAAAACTGGAAGCGCATGAACCGCTCTGCAGCCCGCATGGCGATGCCGCAAATTCCCGAGGAGCTGTTTGTTGGCGGCATGAAGAATCTGGTGAGCTTGGATAGGGATTGGGTGCCCTCTGGAGAGGACACCTCTTTGTATATCCGTCCGTTCCTGTTGGCCATCGATGAATTTATAGGCGTGCGTCCGGCCGAGCGTTTCATGTTCATCATCATCACCAGTCCGGCAGGCCCTTACTACGCCAATCCGGTAAACATTTACGTTCAAGACAAATATGTGCGCGCCTTTCCGGGTGGCATAGGTTTTACCAAGGCCGCCGGCAACTATGGCATGAGCATGTATCCCACCCAAGAAATCCGCAAAATGGGCTACGACCAAATTTTGTGGACCGATGGCTACGAGCACAAATATGTTCAAGAAATAGGCACCATGAACGTATTCTTCGTATTGGGAGATACCGTAGTGACGCCCGACCTGAATCAA
>CAIVHI010000149.1 GCA_903905685.1 uncultured Bacteroidota bacterium
ACCGGCTCGCCATGCATGATTCCTGCATGACGATATCCGGCAAGGTCTACTCCCTGATTTACGAGGCTGATGGAGACATTCATATCCGCGTCACCGTAGACAGCCCATTCACCTACATGCTCAACTCCTACAACTACTCGGGGCAATATGGCAAATTGGTGTGCGAACCCCTTTGCGCCACGACCTGTACTCAGGCTGACGCAATTGCCTCCTGCACAGGATTTACCAACCATGTGTTCATTCCGGCCGTTGGAGAACATGTCTTGGTTACCGGGAGTTACGTAACTGACAATGATCATGGATGGAACGAAATCCACCCGGTTACCAGTATCGTCATAGGTTATCTTTCCGCTCCAACGGTAGCACCCAGGTCTGAAAACGCTTTCCCCGATGTTAAGGTGTTTCCGAATCCTGCTACCAACAAGATCAACTTCCAGTTGAGCGAGCTGCCATCGGAAACCGTATACATCACGATATCTGATGCCGTCGGACGTTTGGCCGGCCAATACCAGATGTTGAATACCGCCAACCTTGAAATCAATACCCGCTATTTGCCCACAGGGAAATACTATTACGGCATTCGCGAAGGCGCCCAATTGCTGAAGGGTGGTACCTTCGACTTGGTAAAATAGCCTACATTCGTAATGAAATATAAAAGTGGAAAGCCCTGAGTCAGGGCTTTCCACTTTTATGAAACGGTTCTCAACAAGAAAATACAGTCATGAACACCAAACAAAGGAAAGCATTCGGTACGGCAGCTGCCGATGCCTCGCTAGAGGAATTGGCGATAGACCGCCGCGAGCCCTCACCGCATGATGTGGAGATGGACATACTGTACTGCGGCATCTGCCATTCCGACCTCCATGCCGCGCGCAATGAGTGGGGTGGCAGCAAGTATCCACTGGTGCCGGGCCATGAAATCATCGGTAGGGTGACACGAGTGGGCGACCATGTTTCGAAATTCAAGATGGGAGACATGGCCGCGATAGGCTGCATTGTAGACTCCTGCCGCACCTGCCATTATTGTGCCGAGGGTTTCGAGCAGTTTTGCGAGGCCGGCAACACTATAGTATTCGGCTCGCCCGACAAGTATTTGGGAGGCTCCAACTACGGTGGGTTCTCAGAGTCGATAGTTGCCAATGAAGACTTCATACTGCACGTTCCTGCCGGGCTCGACCCCGCAGCGGCTGCACCCCTACTTTGTGCAGGCATCACCACCTACTCGCCGTTGCGCCATTGGAAGGTTGGTCCGGGTTCGCGTGTGGGCATTGTAGGCATAGGCGGCTTGGGCCATTTGGCCATCAAGATAGCCAAAGCCATGGGGGCATACGTGGTGGTATTCACCACATCGGCCGCGAAGGCCGCCGATGCCAAACGGTTGGGTGCCGACGAAGCCGTCCTGTCTACTGATGCCGAACAAATGAAGCAACGGTTGAAGCTGAACATGATTCTGGACACCGTATCGGCCAAACACAATGCCAATGACTACATCAACCACCTTGCCGTAGACGGTACCTTGGTACTGGTGGGGTTGCCCATAGAGCCACTTTCTATTGGAGCCTTCAACATCGTGAAAGGGCGTAAAAGCGTTGCCGGTTCCAACATAGGGGGCATTGCCGAAACCCAAGAGATGCTGGATTTCTGCGCCGCCCACAACATCACTGCCGACATAGAACTGATAGGCGTCCACGACATCAACACGGCCTTCGATAGGTTGGAACATGGAGACGTGCACTATAGGTTTGTGGTGGATATGGCGACGTTGAAAGGGTGAGGTCTGGAGGAGTCGGAATTGCATTTTAAGCGTTACTTTTGAATCCTAACGACACAAAAAATGAGTGAGAAAATCAAGCATATCTCAAAAGTGGAAATTTTCGGGCTTTGGAATAGGTTTGATTTGGAATGGAACCTGAATGACGATGTGAACGTATTGTCTGGCATTAACGGTGTCGGGAAATCCACCATTTTGGGTTGCATGTATTCTTTACTGAAGGAAGGGAAACTATCAAGGGAACCTTTTGGGAAACTCCTTGAAAATATTACGATAACATTTAATACAGGTGATCGAATTTTTTTCGACAGAATCATTGTAGACAGTACGATACAGGAAATTGACGAAAAGGCGACGAACGACCAGAGGTATAGAAAAGTCGTTGAAATCTTACGGAAAAGCGATGGGGTGGACATTAACGAACTAAAGACAATCAAGGCTGAATTTGGCGTTCCAACATTAGAAATGAGCATCGAGGAAATGAGGAAACAGTTGGAAATTGATGCCGTGACTACTTTTGACGCTGCAATAGTACAGTCTGATGCTGTAAAAAAATTATCCAGCGACGAAGTCAAAACCGAACTGGACTGGCAAATATATCAACTGCAAAAAAAATACCTTGACTACCAACTCAATTTGGGTAAGCGGGCATTTGATGCAGTAAAAAGGAATTCTGCCGGTGGAGACATTGCAAAAATTCAGGAATCAAAGGAACGATTTTTGACCATTATCGATGAGCTTTTCTCTGAAACAGGTAAAAAAATAAATCGGGATGCCAATGAAATCGGCTTCTTGGTTGGAGACGAAACGCTCAGTCCATACCAATTGTCGTCGGGAGAAAAGCAGTTGCTCGTCATCCTGCTCACTACCCTTATCCAAGACAATAAAAATTCGATTTTGTTTCTGGACGAGCCGGAAATTTCATTGCATATCGATTGGCAGAAAAAACTGATAAAGTACATTACAGAACTGAACCCCAACGCCCAATTGATATTGGCCACCCATTCTCCCGCAGTCATCATGGACGGTTGGCTCGACAAAGTGTCGGAGGTAAGCGATTTGGTCACCAACAAGTCGAAATCGGGATTGCATGCAGCCTAGCATATTAAAGGGAAATGTCAGTTCCGATTACATAGGTGCGTTCAACGCGCTCCGCTCTAAGTCTGAGCCAGATTTGGTCTTGGTTTATGTTGAAAGCGACGAAGACATTGCCTTTTGGAGGCACATTCTTGGCCAGTTTGAAAACGATAAGCTCGAATTTCAAATTCAAACCCCTGATATGAAGGGGAAGACCAAGGCAATCGAGAAAACGATTGACGTAGTATCTCTCGCTGTTGGTAAACACTTGATTGCGTGTGTGGATAGCGACTATGATTTTTTGCTGCCGGAACATTCAGAACAGGCAAAGAAGTTGAACAAAAGCCCCTATATCTTCCAAACCTATTCCTACTCCATAGAAAATCTTCAATGCTTCGCGAGTAGTTTACACGGCATAAGCGTACAAGCGACAAAACATGACAAGCGACTCATTGATTTTGAAGACTTTTTGAGCGAGTATTCAAAAATGGTATATCCATTGTTCCTGTGGAATCTTTATTGGAGGAGCAAAGGCGACCACACCACCTTCACCCTTTCCGACTTTTGCAAAAAGGTGAAGCTATTGGATAAAATGGATGTTTCCGAGAATTTCCAAACCGCATTTAAAAACTTGAAAGACAGAGTGGATGCAAAAATCCAAGCCCTCGAATCAACCTACCCTGGCTCCAAGAAAGACATACAGCAACTTGAATTGGATCTGGCCGAACGCGGCCTGACATCCGATAAAGTCTACCTGTTTGCGCAAGGGCACACGATTAAAGACAATGTGGTCCTTATGGCAATGAAAGCCGTTTGCGGACGCTTGATTAAGGATAAGGAAGGAAAGATTAAAGCCCAACACGGAGACCATCCAACGCAGTTGAAGGCCGAAATGAATGCGTACCGTAACCAAAAACAAGACGTCGCAACCGTTCTCGACGCGAATACCGAATTCAAGGCCTGCTTCCTCTACAAAAAAATAGAGGCGGACCTTGTCCGATATTTCGCGGCATTCAAAGGAATCCAATAACAAGCCACGGAGCCCAAACCGGGCGGCAAGGTCTGTCCGCCTGTCGATGTCGCTAAAATTTGGCTCTCCTATCTCAACAACGAAACATTCCCTTTGTGTTGTTCCTTCTGCCCATCTTTGAAGGCTGCTTCAATCATATAGATGAAGACGCCTTCGGGTTGTGGCACACCGTTGAAGCAGCCGTCCCAGCCGCGGCCATCGAGGGTGGAGGTTTCGAATACCGACTCTCCCCACCGGTTGAATATCGTCATATGGAAATAAGTAAGCCCGCGCGACAATAATTGACGTGGAAAGAAGTAATCGTTAATGCCATCGCCATTGGGGGTAAAGGCATTGGGGATGTCCAAGTAGCAGTCATTAAGCACTACGACGGAATCTGTCGCGGTACATCCGCCCAGTTTAACGGTGGCGTAGTATACACCGGGAGCAACAATGCAAATAGACGGAGTGTGTTCGCCCGTGCTCCAGCTCCATTGCGCACCACCCGCTCCCACATTGATTCTATCATTCAAGCAAATAGGGTTGCTACCGGGGCAGAAGGTGGTATCGGGGCCCAAGTCTATTCGTGGAGAGTTGTATACGTGAACCACCATACTTTCAGAAGATGATGGGCAGCCGCCATAGTAGGCAGCTATGCTTACGGTATAGGTGCCAATGGCGGGATACGCATAAACGGCATCGGCCATATCGGCCACCGAGTCTCCATTGCCGAAATTCCACACCAATTGGGTATAGCCTGGAGTTGGAACACATTTCAGTGTGTTGTAGGTGCCGATACAGAATATCGAGTCGGCCTCGCTCATGGTTACAGTCCCGGCCGATGAAACCGTGACCACAACCGCCGTCGTGTCCTTACAGCCATATGCGTTGGTGGCCGTCGTCAACGTGTAAGTGGTAGTAACGGCGGGCTGTGCAAACGGACTCGGGCCTATAGCTGTGCTTAGGCCTGTAGCCGGGGTCCACAGATAGCTGCAGGGCACAGTGGTGTCGGCATATAGGCGCACGCTGTCACCTCCGCAAACGTAGGAGTGGGGGCTTAATATGCCGCCCGATGGTTGGGCTACCGTAACGGTAACGGATGCTGTGCCCGAGCACTCTGCGCCCGGAATCGATGCGACGACGGTATATGTCGTCGTGGTGGTGGGTGTTGCTGTCGGGTCGGCTATCGTAGTGCTGTTGAGACCCGTGGCGGGTGTCCAATGGTAAATCAATCCGCTTGTGCCCGCTGTCCTGATTACGGCACTTTGACCCTTGCAAATGGTGGTATCAGGGGTAATAACTGCAATTGCAACATCGGGGACGGTTACGGTAAACTCTTTTGTTATTGGTGGGCACGATGAGCCCGGAAGCGTTACGGTAACGATGTAGGTGATGGTGCCGGTAGGCGTGGCAGTTGGGTCGGCAACAGTTGTACTGCTCAGCCCGGCAGCGGGGCTCCAGTTGAATGCTGCACCTGGGGAGGCCGTTTCACGAATAGTGAACGAGGCCCCCGCACACACTGTGGTATCGGCGGTAAGCAATACGTCGCTCAAACTTTGAACGGTTATCGTTACCGTGGCGGAGGCCGGACCACAGCCTGTACCTGGGGGTGTGGCGGTAACGGTATAGGTGGTGGTTGCGGTTGGCGATGCTATGGGGTTCTGGACCGTGGAGCTACTCAAACCTGTGGCGGGTGTCCAACTATAAGCATAGGTGCCGCTACCCGATACCTGAAGGGGTAATGCGCTGCCCAAACAAATGGAGGTGTCGGGCGTTATCATGGCAATCGTCACCGAACTTTCCGAAATCGTTACCTCACGCGTGATGGGCGGGCAACCCGACCCCGGGAGGGTTGCAGTAAGCGTGTAAGTAGTTGTTGCAGTAGGCGTCGCGGTTGGGTTGGCGGCGATGCCACTACTGAGTGTTGCAGCAGGTGCCCAACTATAGGTCAATCCCGCCGTTCCGGAGGTCCTGATGACCACCGACCCACCGCAAATCGCCGTGTCGGGGGTAAGGATACGTGCAGATGGTGTGTCCAACAGGTTGACGATAACGCTGTCGGCATGACCACTACAGGCGGAAGACAGGTAAACAACGGCGGTTTTTGTGCCAGCCGGGAAAGTAGGGAGACCGCTTAACGTAAATGTCGCGGTGGTATCCCCAGCGGGAATGGTTACCGTTGCGGGCGAGGAATAGTCTGTGCCCAAGGTTCCGGTACCGCCGTAGCCTAAGGTAATGGTGGTGGCCGATGCGGAAGCCGGTGTGGAAACCACGGTGATGGAAGCCGGAGTACATCCCTTCACAATCGCATTCGGGATGCCGTTGATGGTTGCCCCTATGCCCACACTGTGGTTGAAACGTGTAGTGCCGGAGTTGAGGCTGCCGGCTTCAATGAATACTCCGGAATCGAAACTGCCGTTTCCGGCATCTACAATAGCCATTTTCAAGTGGTAGGTGTCGCATGGTATCACGTCATGCACTGCACGGAGTCTTGTTGTGTAGCCCCTATAAGCAAACCTTGTGCCCCCAGTGTTGTCTACGTAATATGAAGTGAACGGGGAGCCCGCCGCAATACTGGTGCAGTTGGAATAGGTGCCGTATCCCGACACTACGCAAGGGGCACCACAGTTTACCGTATTCACCAGTACCGGTACGTTGGTGCCCGGTATCAGGGCCATGTTTTGCGTTCCCGTTATGCCGGGTCCGGAAATGAAGAACGCAAAGGCGTCGTCATAGCTGCCACACGTAGAATGTATGTATTCTTCGGAGCCGAATATGTAGTTGAAGTTTACCGAGTCGCCCTTGGGAACAAAGTCGAACGACAGTTCGCAGCGGTCGTAGGTGGTGGCGGTGAGGGCCAATGCGGCCATAGTCGCATCGCCGCCAAACCCATTGTTGAAACTCGTGGTGCCTGTCTCTGCGCCGGCGGCTGCCGTTGCATGACCGGTGGTGAGCAATATTCCGCTATTGATGCCGAATACGGTGGTGCCGGTGCCCAACAAGGTGCCCGGAACCACGCTGAAGGTTCCGCACGCCACGGGGGCATCGCAGTCCAACACTTGGTTGAATACGGTTACTCCCGAACCCGTAATTGCCGAGGCCATCGCAACTGCTGATGACGAGGTGGTAACCGTAAGTTGGGCGGTGGCTTGGTTTGCAGCGAATGAGGTAAGCAGCAATAAACTTATCGCCCGGATGGAATCGCGAAACGAATAAAATTTATCAATCATGTGTTTGAAATTAGTCCCCAAAATTCGCCACACGGTATTACCCACCGATTACCGCATTTTGAAAGTTAGGTTACCAATATGTTACCCGTTGGGGTATGTGCCGGGGGACTTCAAAAATCGGGTTCTCCGAAGTTTGTGCACAACCGGACATCGGCGATAAACAATGAGGCAATCTTCATGTAGGCCCCACATTCTCATGCTCCCGATCTACGCTTAATTTTCCTTTACCAAGAAAGTGACCACCGGAAAGTGGTCGCTGAAGCCGTTGTCCCACA
>CAIVHI010000150.1 GCA_903905685.1 uncultured Bacteroidota bacterium
TGCATCAATCACGCCCCGGAGTTTGTTAAAATCGCTTGCCAACCCAAAAAAATTACGTTCTCTTGCCGGTTATCCCTAATTTTGCTGTTGGTTTTAAATAAATCTTTTATGCAATTATTGAATGCGTCGCCCGTAATGTTGGAATTATTTTCCAGTGGACACATGATGTGGCTCTTGGTCATCGTAGTGGTATTGTTTGGGGGGAAGAAAATACCGGAGCTCATGAAGGGCATGGGTCAGGGTCTCCGTGAATTCAATGCCGCAAAAGACGGCTTGAAGAACGAAATAGAGTCGGGTATCAAGGAAAAGGAAAAAATCCAGGCTCCGTCCTCAACTTCTGGTTCCTCCAACGCTTAATGCGTTGACTCCAATACCCTGTCTACCTTATTGTTCCATTTTTGGCAATTGCACATTCAGGTGCAACAAACAACGAATCATGCTGTATAGGATACTTTTGCCGGCAACCCTGATGATTGGTTTCCACTTTTCGGGAAATTGCCAGAAAAAAACCACCGTTACAGAAATTCGTGTTCCAGCCAACAAGCGCCCAAAAGACAGCGTCATTACCGTATCGGCCGACCGGCCAGGAACAAATACCTTGATTGCGGGCAATATGGTTGCCGTCAACAAAGGCATCCTATCGGCCGACTCGGCAAATCTTGCCTACCTGCACGTACCCTTGGCAGGAGAAAAATCATACTTCGGCGAGAAAACCGACTTCGTCAATGATTTTGTAAGGAAGTATATGGAACTGCACAACCGCACCTTGAGCAGCGTTCAGAGCAATAGTGCCGCGCCTTTCTCGGTTATCGATAATATTTTGGAAGAAAAGAAGATGCCGAAAGAACTCAAATACCTCGCGGTAATTGAATCGGCATTGAACCATAATGCAGTGTCGCACGCGGGGGCGGTAGGCCCTTGGCAACTCATGGCGGCCACTGCCCGAATGATGGGCCTCACCGTGAACCGCAAGAACGACGAACGGAAAGACTGGAACAAGAGCACAGATGCCGCTACGAAATATCTTGACCTGCTTTACAGTCAACTCAACGATTGGCTCCTGGTTATTGCGGCCTACAATTGCGGACCCACGCCTGTGCAACGGGCGCTGCAAATTACCGGCAAACACTCTTTCTGGGACATCAAGGAATACCTGCCCAAAGAGACACAAGGCCACGTGTTGGCATTCATAGCCACGGCCAGCATTTTTGAGAATCTGGGTAAGTTCATCAACTTGGGCACCATACCGCTCGACTTCAATTTCGGAAAGGAAAAAGAAGAAATCGCGCCACCTGTCAGCCAGCCCATAATGAAGGCAGGGGTGGTAAGCGATACCAAAAAGCCTACCCTTACCGAAGAGGAATTGAAAAACATGGTGGTGCTGCAAATCTCCGAACCCCTCAATTTCGACTTTTTGGCGCAGGACTTGGGCATCGATAAAAAGCTTTTGCTGAAGATGAATCCCGACTACGACCTGTTCGTACTCAAAAAATACACCACCGGCACTTACAATCTACACTTACCCAAGGATAAGCTGGATGTATTCATCCAAAAAAAGGCAGCCTTACAGAAAAAGTCGAAAGCGTATTACGCGCAAAACCAACTATAATCGAATCTGCGTCCACTTAATCCACAAGTCGATTGGCTTTTTTGCAATTTATTTTTGCAATCAGGAAATTTTTCGATACCTTTGCACTCCTTTAAAAACTAGAATTAATGGCAAATCATAAAGCTACCAGAAAAGATGTCCGCCAGAGCGAAAAGCGCAGGGAACGTAACCGTTACTACGGCAAGACCACGCGTAATGCAATCCGTGCATTGCTGGAATTAAAAACCAAAGCAGAAGCACAAAGTGAACTGAGCAAGGTGATGTCTATGATTGACAAGCTCGCCAAGCGCAACGTCATCCACAAGAACAAGGCTTCCAACCTGAAATCGGGTATTACCAACAGGATCAACGCACTGTCGTAAGTTTTTCCTTATAGGATAATGGAACAGCTTCCCCAAAGGGAGCTGTTTTTAGTTTTTCAGCAAACCCGGCCTCAGTGCCCCAACATGAATTTATGCCGTCATTGCACAACAAAGTAGTCGTAATTACCGGAGCCTCATCGGGAATAGGTAAGGCGCTGGCTGAACGCGCGTTGGCTTTGGGTGCGAAAGTTGCCGCCTGCGGCAGGAATTTGGCTAAATTGCAAGCCACCTTACCCCAATCCGACAACCTGCTAACCTTCGCCGCCGATGTTGCACAGGAAGCAGATTGCGAAGCCTTTATGGCGGCCGTATTGAGCCGTTTTGGTGGTATAGACGTCCTAATCAACAATGCCGGCATCAGCATGCGTGCGTTGTTTGAAGATACCGAGCTGAAAGTATTGAAAGAGTTGATGGACATCAATTTTTGGGGTACAGTATACTGTACCAAGTATGCCATGCCGGCCATACGGCAATCCAGAGGTATCGTGGTAGGCGTGTCATCCATTGCCGGATATCGCGGCTTGCCTGGACGTACCGGCTATTCAGCATCGAAATTCGCGATGCAGGGCTTCTTGGAAGCCTTACGCACCGAGCAATTGCAAAGTGGTGTGCACGTCATGTGGGTATCTCCCGGATTCACCGCTTCCAATATCCGCAATGTGGCGCGCTCCAAAGATGGTACCATTCAGGGCGAAACCCCACTTGAAGAAAGCAAACTCATGTCGGCTGATACTTGTGCAGGAATCATTCTTGATGGTGTGGTAAAACGTAAACGCACGATAGTCATGACCGGCCAAGGGAAATTGGTGGTTTGGCTGAACAAATTGGTTCCCGGCCTCGCCGATAATATGATTTACAATCACTTTCTGAAGGAGCCGAACTCTCCCTTACAAAAAAAATCCTGACGAATTGCGGTTAACCGCCGTTCGTCAGGATCATGGGTTTCCAGGCACCTACCCCGGAATACGGGCAATATACTTCGACATTTCCTTGATTTGCTCGACCACTTGCGGATTGGTGGCCTTGCATGCTTTGGCCTTATTGAAATAAAGTTTCGCACTCCTGAAGTCGCGCCGCTGAATACATACACCCGACAGTTGAAGGTAGGCGGTAGCTTCATTGTCTTTGTCGGGAAGCCCTATCTTGATGGCCTTCTGTAGGTTCTCCATAGCATCCTTTGTCTTGCCTTTTTTCACGGCAATGGCACCCAGTTGCAAATATGCGGTTCCCTCATATTCCTTCTCCGGCACACCCGATTCCAAGCTCTTGCGCAATTGTGCCTCGGCCTTGTCCAAGTCTTCACCCATAGATGAAATGTTGGCCTGCAGCATGTAATAACTGGAGCGTATGGGCTTGTAGAGCCATTGCGGATACTTGATGGTTGCCAGTATCTGCTGGGCGCCTTCCATGTCTCCAATTTCAACGTAATTCTGAATCAACGTCATGGGTCCAACCAAGAAGTGCGCCACCACAACGAAGATGGCTATAAGAAACGGTATCCACGCAATCCACCAAGTTGCCTTGAATCCGGCCAATAGTCCCAATAAAATCAAAAACGCCGCTACAGGGAGCCGGTTCATTACCAAAAATCGTCTGATGGTTACTTTGTTCAAGTTGAATCCTTTTGGGTGCAAAAGTAGTTCGCACGACAACAAAAATCAAAAATGAATCCACGAGGCGTATCGATGCCCCAAATCCGACTAAATCAGCGTAAAAGGATGGATGCAATCGTGAAGGTTGCAAATACCACACTCGCAATGCCGTTGGTATTTGCAAAGGCGATATTCACCTTCGATAGGTCGTCTGGCTTCACGAGCAGGTGTTGATAAACCAACATGCTCCCATAAAATGCAACCCCCAGCCAATACACCCAATGGAAACCGCCAACCCACCCGGCGGAAAATACAAAGCAAAACGATAGTACATGAAGCACCGTAGAAACTTTGAGGGCATTCGCTAATCCCAGTCTAACCGGGATGGAATGGAGCTTATGGTTTTTGTCGAACCCTTGATCCTGAAGTGCGTAGATGATGTCGAACCCCGCAACCCACGTGAGTACCGAAAAAGAGAACAACAGCGGCAGTAGACGGAATACTCCGGTTACACTCAAATAGGCACCAATGGGCGACAAGGCCAATCCTACCCCCAATACCACGTGGCACAGGGCCGTGAACCTCTTGGTATAGGAATAGAACAGAACAACAGCCAACGCTACAAAAGACAGGTAAAAACACAGCATGTTGATAAAGAACGTGGTGACCACGAACAATATGCAATTGGCAATGGTGAAAGCCAACGCGCTTCCCGGTTTTACCACTCCCGCCGGGATTTCCCGAACCGCAGTTCTAGGGTTGAGGGCATCAAATTGGCGATCCAGATATCGGTTGAAGGCCATGGCCGCACTCCGCGCAAAAACCATGCAGAGTACCATTTTGACTAGCAATGGCCATGAAAAAATCTCCTTAGGCGATCGTTGCCCTGTTAAGGATAGAACGCCCAGCACAAAACCGATGAAGGCGAACGGCATGGCAAACACGGTATGGCTGAACTTCACCAAAGAAAGGTAAATCCCTATTTTACGAAACGGGGAGTGGGTGGTGTTGTCGATTGCCTGAGACATGGCGAATTAGTATTTAAGGTGAATAACCGATAGCCAACCCTAACGCACTTCGGCATGAATGGTGATGGTGACCACTTCAGGAACCGTATTGGCATGTACCGACACCGTTTTTTGCTGATAGCCCGATTTTCCGGCACTGCTGAACACTACCGTTATTTCGCCATCACTGCCGGGCGATATGGCGTCTTCGGGATATTCCGGCACCGTACATCCGCAAGTCACGTCTGTTTTAGCGATGACCAGCGGATTTTGACCTGTATTTTTAAACCTAAAAGCATGTCGTACCACCTGCCCCTCACTCACTGAACCAAAATCATACCTCGATTCGTAAAACTGCATGGTTGTTTTGGGCATGGATGCAACCCGCTGGGCACGGGAAAGCAGCTCTTCAGGCACGATTTCACCACGATAAACAACAGTGTTGTTGTCCTTTGCAAAAAAGTACCCCTCGCCATGGCCTTCGCGGTGCTTGTAATCGTAGTAGCGCATTACTTCCACTACGGTGAGTGTGATGACCGCAAGCGTCAATACCACAAGTAGGAATACCCTGAATCTTTTTAGCCCGTCACTCATCACCAAGACCGTTTATGCAAAGTTAGCATTTTAATGCCGACCCTTCACCGGCATTGTGCAAGCAAAAGGTCGGCATACACTAAAAACGTTAACTATGTAGAAAAAAGTTGGGTCAATAAGTCAATGTTACCGAATAGGCATTGTTTCCAATATTGATTTGGGCTAAATTGTCTTGAGCCCCATAGCCATAATTCAGCACCCTCACGCCGCTGGCACCCGACA
>CAIVHI010000151.1 GCA_903905685.1 uncultured Bacteroidota bacterium
AAAATAGCTGCTCCACGAAATTGCAACGGCAATATTGCCAATGGCATATTCCATCAAAAGGTCCCAACCAATTATCCAGGCTATTAACTCGCCAAAGGCTACGTAAGAATAGGTATAGGCACTTCCGCTAACCGGCACCATGCTGGCAAACTCGGCATAGCACACCGCCGAAAACCCGCAAGCAACCGACACAAACAGGAACAACAGGACGATGCCCGGACCGCCATCGAACGAAGCCTTGCCTATGGTGGAGAAAATGCCCGCGCCTACAATTGCTGCAACACCCATCAAGGTAAGGTCTCGCACGTTGAGTATTTTGTTCATACTCCCGTTTTCGTGGCCTACAATCAAACCTTCTTCTACCTCCTTCCTGATGTGGTCGAGGGTCTTTTTACGGAAAAGATCGTGCTTCATTCCGTAAATCTAAACAAAAAAACACCTCACCAAAGCCGGGGTCCATAAATCGAACATCCTGAATGGCCTACAACCTTTGGCGTGCGCGGGGAAGGGCTATTTGCCGGCGGCAACCAGCTCCTCCCAATATTCGGCGGCGCGGCGGGTGTGGGGTATCACGATGGTACCGCCCACAATGTTGGCCACCGCGAAGATTTCGTAGAGTTCTTCGGTGGTTACGCCCTGGTCGTGACACTTGCCCACGTGATACTTGATGCAGTCGTCGCACCGCAACACCATGCTGGCCACCAGGCCCAACATCTCCTTGGTCTTTACGTTCAGCGCCCCTTCGGCATAGGTGTTGGTGTCCAGATTGAACAGCCTACTGATGACTTTGTTGTTCTTGCCCAAAATGACTTCGTTCATTTTGGCGCGATACTCGTTGAATTCGGCTTCCTGACTCATGCGTGCAAGTTGCGTCAAAAACCTATTTTGGCAAAACAAATCTGCCGTTTGTGCAGGCACGGCACAATCATCTCCCTACCACCCACCTGCTTGCCGGCCTTGGGCAGCCAATCGGGATTGTCGTTGCCCTCGGGGGCGAAGGAGTGAAAGGCGGTATTGCCATCGGCACCCACGGTGGCTAGGCGGATGCCGGAGTGAGAACGGTTGAAGTCGTTGTAGAGGAACACCAATGTGCCGCCGGTATTCAGGAAGGCATATGAGGAAAACATGCCGCCATCCTCCTGCGAGTATTGCTCCTTCGGGATGATGCTGCTCCAATCGCGCTTGCCATCCGCAGTATATGACAACACCATAATATCGTTGTAGTGGTACTCCCTGACGGTGGAATTGGAATAGGGGCTGTAGAAGGAATAGTAGCCGATGGCGGGATTGTAGTTGGCCCGCGCAGTAATGAACTGGCACTCGGCTATCATAGCGAAGCCGCCATCGTTCTTGATGATGAGTTGCCGCACCAAGTAGTTATCGAAGGCGTGCTCGGGCCTTTTGGCGCCGGCCTGCATCACCAATTCCTGATCGAACGGGATGAACTTGCCGCTTTCGAATTGCCCCGATGCGGCATCGTAGCGGGCAAAAATAAGGCCGTTGAAATTGCCGTTCTTTTTGTCGGAGTAGAAGCCGCCGAAGTAGAGCTTGTTGTTCACATTGTCTATTTTCACATAGCCACCGGCGGCATATTTGTCGTTGAGCGCCAGCTCCTTCAATTCAAACTTGTTTACTCCGGGCCTGATTTTCAGGAGGCCGTATTGGTCGGCATAGTTGTTCACGCCGTCGGGGGTATAGGCCGAGATGTAGACCGTACTATCGTTGGCCATGTTCACCTCGCCATGTTCCACCTGGTTTTCGGCATCAAACACCGCATGGCCGCGCTTCACGACGGTCAGGTTGTCGTCCAGCCACTTGCCGTCAAATTCCAGTTTGTTGTTTTTGTCCTCGATGCTGTATACCAAGATGAGTTTTTTGTTTTCGGACACCGCATAAGCAAAGTAGGTTTTTATGGCACCGAGGATACCCGTTTTGGCACTACCCAGCATGATGGGCTTGCCACGCATGATGCCCTTGTTATCGAGCACCACCCCATATTGCACCACCTTGTTGCTTTCAAGGGCTTGGTAGAGCACGAGAATCTTGTCGGGGTAGGCCATGAACTTGGTTTCGTAGATTTTGGCGGGGAAGAAATCGAGCACCACCGTAGCCGTTTTGTTCATGGAGTCGTCGTAGGCATCCAGGTAGTAGCCATCGGCATCGGTGCGGTAGTTGTAATAGAGCGCGCCAATCTTACCGACCACGGCCATTCGCTGCGATCGGTGGGTAGTGGACGTGGAGTGAATTCCTCAGACCTTTTCCTCACAAGATTATCGGCTTCCTCCACATCACTAGCGTCATGGTAACAATACATCTCGATTGATGAAGCACGCAAACAGACCAAATTGATCCGGGAGAACT
>CAIVHI010000152.1 GCA_903905685.1 uncultured Bacteroidota bacterium
GGTGAACTGGCAGGCTGTGGCGGCGGTGCTGGGTTGCCTCCACAATTTCACCATCCTTACCGGCGGGCCGGGCACGGGCAAGACAACCACGGTGGCCAAAATATTGGCGGTCCTGTTCAGCATCAACCCGGATTTGAAAGTGGCGCTTGCTGCGCCAACGGGCAAGGCCGCCGCCCGCATGACGGAGTCGCTCAACAACATCGACCTGCCGGTTACAGCCGATGTAAAGGCTCGGTTTGCCAAAATCAAGCCGTCCACCATCCATAGGCTGCTCCAATACCGGCGCAATTCCACGCAGTTTGCCCACAATGCCGCCAACAAACTGATTTACGATGTGGTCATCATAGACGAGAGCTCGATGATAGATATGGCGTTGTTTGCCAAACTGCTGGTTGCCATAGCCCCAGGCACCCGCCTGCTGCTGCTCGGCGATAAGGACCAACTGGCATCAGTAGAGGCGGGCAGCCTGTTTGGCGATTTGTGTACCGCACTTCCGGCACTCAACCGGTTCGATGCAACCACCGCCGAGGTCATCAATGCCATATTGCCCGATAATGCCCCGCCGTTGCAACCTGTGGCAACGGCACCCCACCTGCTGCAAAACCACATCATAGAATTACGCCACAGCCACCGCTTTTCTTCGGACAAGGGAATTGGCAAATTAAGCAATGCCATCATTTCCAACAATATAGCTACCATCACATCCTTTTTTGGTGGCAGTCATGGCGACGACGAAGTATCGATTGACCCCACCTATAGTGATGCGGTATTCAACGACTTCATCGAGGGCTATGCTGCCTACATCTCGGAACCCGACACGGCCACCGCCCTGCGCCGACTTGCAGATGTGCGGGTGTTGTGCGCGGTGCGGCAGGGCAATTACGGCCTACATGCCCTCAACAAACGCATCGAAGACCGGCTCCACAAGAAAAAACTCATCGTTCGTTCGGGGGAGTTTTACATCAATAGGCCCATCATCGTCACCAAAAACAGCTATGCGCTTGGGCTCTACAATGGCGACGTGGGCATCATTCGCGGCGACGGCAAGGGCGGAGTGCGGGCTTGGTTCGATGACGGCGAAGGTGGATTGAAATCTGTACTGCCGGGCTATATTGCCCATCTGGACACCGTCTTTGCCATGACCATCCATAAAAGCCAGGGGTCGGAATTTGGGCGGGTACTCCTACAATTACCCCGCGACGGCGGCAACCAACTACTTACCCGGGAACTGCTGTATACCGCGGTCACCCGTGCGAAGCATGGAGTAGTCATTCAAAGCGATGAACAAACCATTCTGGATACTTGTACCGCCAAGGTGCAACGCGGCTCGGGGATACTGTCCAGGTTTTCGGAAGGCTTGTTCCAAAAAACTGCAACAACATGAGTGTTAAATTATTGGTTTCAAGCGACTTAGACACATTGGCGAAAGCGATGGTGGATACTGTCCGCCAACAGGGCTTGTCGGTATTCCAGCCGCTGTATGTGGTGACGCAGACCGACGGCATGAACAATTGGCTGCAGAACAAGATGGCTGAAAATACAGGACTGGGCATTGCCGCCAATACCGTTTACCACAAGCCCAACCAATTCCTGTATGAGGTGTACCGCCTGCTGGGAGGCACCTATATGGACGTATACAGTCACGACAACCTGTGTTGGCTGTTGTTCAAGATTTTGGGAGAGGCCGAATTTCACCGCTTCTACCCCACCATTGCCGCTTACTATACAGAAGGCGGGGAGGCCGACCACGTAAAACGTTTGGCTTTGGCCGAGGAAGTGGCCGACCTCTTCGACCAATACCAAATTTACCGCCCCGACCTCATAGCGCGTTGGAACCATGCTGTGCAAGACACGGGCTACACCCCAGAGTGGCAGCAATACCTGTGGCGGCGAGCTAAAATCCTAGCCGGAGACAAGCTGCTCGACAAGACCACGATGAGTGCCGCCATATTGAAAAACGTAGCATTACACCAACATGTGGAAGTGCTGCGCGAGGCAGTGCCTGTGGTGCACATTTTCGGCATATCCATCCTCACCCCCTACCACATCGACCTGATAGAAATGCTCTCGCGACACATAGATTTGGTGTTTTACCTCCAAAATCCTGCGCCCAACTGCTTTTGGTATGACACTGTGAACGAGAAGATGCGCCAGAAGTGGGAAGCCAAGGGCAAAGTGGTCGATACCTCCTTTGCCGTAGGCAACGACCTCCTTACCGGCTTGGGCAAGGTGGTGCGGGAGACCTTCTGCAACCTGTTCGAAAAAGACGGCTTTATCAATGCCTACGAGACCCTTGAAAGCGGTAAGGCGTGGACCGATACGCTGTTGCACAACATACAGTACCATATAACCGAGAACCTGAACGCATCTGAAATCGAGCCACTCGATATGGACAAACTGGCCGATGGCTCGGTCACCATACATTCCTGCCACACGCCTGCACGCGAGGTCGAGGTGCTTTACAATTACTTGGTACATCTTATTGATGTGCATGAAGAACGGCTTTCGGCACGCGACATCGTGGTGATGGTGAGCGACATAGACCAGTACGCCCCCTACATAGACGCGGTTTTCGAAAACGCCCCCCACAAAATCCGCTACCGCATTGCCGATAACAGCTATACCGATGGCGACAACCTGATGTCGGCCTTGAAGGCGTTGTTGGAGTTTGGGCAGGACGACTTCAAATCGGAAACCCTGCTGCAACTGCTCGATTTCAGTTGTATCCGCGAGCGGTTCAAAATTGCCGACATTGCCCTTATCCGCACCGCGGTACAGGCAGCCAATATCCGCTTCGGCACCAAAGGCAATGTAGAAAATGAAACCAACTTGGTGAGCTGGAGCTATGGATTGCAGCGTATTATATACGGTAGCTGTATGCTTGCCGCCGATGAATATGATGACGGTCAAGCCTCCTACCTTCCGTTCGACGTTGCGGAGGGCAGTGAGGCTTTGGAACTCGTGAAATTCAGCCATTTCGTAGACGTGCTGGAATCGATGGTGGCCGACCGCAGCAGGCGAAGCCGCACCATTGCCCGCTGGACCGACCATGTGCGGTGGACGGTGGACAATCTGATTGCCGCATCGGAGGATGAGGACGAGGAAGAAAGCCACTTCCTGCAACTGCAAATGGATGCGTATGCGGGCATCAACGAGTTGGTGGGCGATGAAATAGGCTACGATGTGTTCATTAGGAACTTCCTACACGTGGTCAAAGGCTCCGTGCGAAATGCTTCGTTTTTGAGCGGCGGGGTCACGTTTTGCTCCCTCATCCCCATGCGCAGCATCCCGTTCAGGGTGGTGGCATTGTTGGGCATGAATTTCGACAAATTCCCCCGCAAGGATGTGCCGGTCAGCTTCGACCTCATGCTGCTCGAAAAACGGCGCGGCGACCGCAACATCAAGGACAACGACAACCACCTGTTTCTGGAAACCATATTGTCGGCCAAAGACTACCTGTACATCAGCTATGTAGGCCAGAGCAGCCGCGACAACTCCAACATCCCGCCCTCGGCCATCGTAGACCGGTTTATAGACTATGCAGGCACCATAACGGGGTGCGACGATGTGCGCGACAGGATGATAGTGTGCCAGCCCATGCACAGCTTCAGCGGCAACTACACCCCCAACCATCCGGTGCTCTACAACTACCTGAATAGCAACCGGCAGGAAGTACAGTCGCTGTTCGCGGCGCCCAAGGGGTCGGAGCCCATCGACTTTACGGAACTAAGCATACCCGCATTGGTGGCCTTCTGCAAAAACCCGGTGGCCGCCTACTACAAAGACGTGTACAACATCAGGTATGACGAAATATCGGAGCTACTGCCCGAAGAGGAAAAATTTGAGTTGGACTCTCTGGATGTATGGAGCCTGAAAAACGAGTTGATGCGCACCGATGCCGATTTGGACGCGCTGCGGTTGCAATTGGTAAAGCAGGGCAGGCTACCGCTTAAAAATGTGGGGATGTCGGAGCTGAACAGGCTAAGGCCGGAGGTTGCAGGGGTACTGGCTAAGTACAGAGAACGGGTTGCCGGAATTGAAGAACGGGAAAAGGCCATAGAGCTTGAAATAGGCGGCACCGTGCTGAAAGGATCCTTGGAGCATGTTTTTGATGATGTGCTGGTAGACATCGGATTTTCCCAAAAAGTGACCCAGCTTAGCGTAGCAGCTTATGTGAAATTCCTGATAGGTGCGGCGGCCGGCATCGTTACCGACCTGTTTTTCATAGACGGCGTGAAGGGAAGCTGCCATACCCTGCCGCCAATACCCCAATTGGAGGCCATGCAACGGCTAACCGAAATTGTCGACCTGTACCGCTTCGGCCACGAGGTGCGCGTACCCTTCTACCCCAAATTCATCAATAAGGCGGAGGAAGTAGCCAAATTGACAAAGGCGGCATGGCTTAAAAAGATTCGGGAAAAAGTAAACGACACCGACCGTCCTACCAACGACCGCTACATGGTAGACATTTTCAACGAAGGCTATCTGGATACCGATGCCGCCTTCGACAACTATCAAAATGCCGTAAAACTGCTGGTTGCGCCGTGGCTCAAATCATTGCCCATCCGCTAATATCCCACCCCAATGACCGACACGATTGAGATTCTTGATTTTGATGCCGCCAAAGTAGAATTGGTGGGTAGCAACTTGATTGAGGCAAGCGCAGGTACCGGCAAGACCTACTCCATTGCAGTGCTCGCCCTACGGCTGATTTTAGAAAAAGACATCACTATCAACAAGATACTGATGGTTACCTTTACCAAGGCTGCGGTAGCGGAGCTGGAAGAACGCGTTCGGCTGTTTGTACGAAAAGCCTACAAATGCAGCATGGGTGACGCCATTGACGATAACACGATTTCCCTTTTGGTGCAGCGTAGCATGGATGCGGCCGGCGGAGATGCCGATGTTGTGCGCAAAAAGCTGAAAAACTCGTTATTGCTGCTTGACGAAACCGGCATCCTCACCATCCACAGCTTTTGCGGACAAACCTTACATGAGTTCGCTTTCGAGACCAACCAGATTTTTGGCTCGGAAATATTGCAGGATACCCGCCGCCTGCTTGCCGAGGAGGTGAACCGGTTTTGGCGCAACTACATTACCCTTATCGAAACACCGATACTTGAAATACTGCTGGCCGATAAGTTTACCCGTAAGACATTGAATGAGGTGGTTCAAAATCACATGAGTGGCAAGCGCTATTTCATGTTTGACCCCAACACCGACTACCACAAAGCCTATGACGCGTTTGTAATGCCCACCGAAGACTTACTGGAAGCAGTGACCCGGCGGGATGGTTCGCGGCGGGAATTGGAAGTGTATGTGCAGGGCAATTGGGACGACATTGTGGCACGCTGCGGCAAAGGCCATCCAAAAAACTTCATTGAAAAATACAACTCCCCCGAGGAATTCATCGCCGCGGTGGCCGATAAACCTGATACCGGCTATATCGTGAAGTTGTTTCGCGAGGTGGTGGAAGGCGTGCAACTTACTGAGTCCTGCGAGGCCGAAGTAAGGGCCATCATACAAAAAGTGAAGGACCTTTTGATTTGTCTGGCTATTGAAGAGGTGGCCCGCAATTTCGAGATGTTCAAGAAAAATAGCGCCATCCTCACTTTCGATGACATGATTGGCAAGCTTCACGCTACGGTGGATGGTGCTCGTGGCGACCGACTCATACCCATGCTCAATCAAAAGTATGGAGCCGTGTTCATCGATGAGTTTCAGGATACCGACAAGATGCAGTTTGAGGTGTTCGACAGGCTGTTTAATGGCAGGAGCATTCTATTCTACATCGGCGACCCCAAGCAAAGCATTTACGCTTGGCGCAAAGCCGACATTTATACCTACTTCAGGGCCAAGCAATCGTCCAGAGTGTATTCCATGAATTGCAATTACCGCTCCAATGAAGGCTACATCGCCGCCCTGAATACCTTTTTCGCCGTAGACGACCCCTTCTTTTTCGACGGCGTACCCGGCTACGAGCAGGCCATTACCTATGTTCCGGTACAGTCGCCCGCCAACAATGCGAAGGGGGTTTTGATTCGGGGCGACGGTCCCGATGCACCCTTCACGATAGTGGAATGCGCCAATAAGGAAACCATCATCCAATCGGTTGCCACACATGTGGCCGAACTGCTGTTCACCAAAGTATACAGCGTTGTTAAAAACGGTGCTCCCCGCTTGGTTCGCCCTTCCGACATCGGCATCTTGGTACGCACCAAGAAAGAGGCCGCCGCCATCAAGGTGGGCTTGGCGAAGCAAGGCATAGCTGCGGTCTCCATTGGCGATGAACGCATTTTGGAGTCTCACGAAGCGGTAGACTTACTCTACCTCCTGCTGGCCATAGAGGAGCCCTCAAAGTCGAACATCAACCGGGCACTCTACACTCCGTTTACCGGCCTCACCAAAGCCCAAGTGCTGCAACTGGACGATGAAAAGGTGTTGGAGCGATTCAAAAAGTGGAAAACGACAGCCGACGAGCGCGGCATCTATACCGCACTCATGGAGTTCGTGTCCGACTTCGACGTGCGCAATGTGCTGCTCAACGACGATAGCGGCATGGCCGAACGGTCTATCACCAACCTGTTCCACCTCATGGAGGTGCTCCACAAAATGCAGCGCAGCCGCAAGTTTTCGATTTTGGAATTGTGTACGTGGTTGAAGAAAGGTATTGACGGCATGCAGGTGGAAGGCGATGAATTTGAGCAACGCATGGAGAGCGACCGGGAAACAGTGAAAATCGTGACCATCCATAAGAGCAAGGGACTGGAATACGACATCGTATTTGCACCCCACCTCGACATGAAGCCCGAGCCACACCGCGATAGCTTTGCCGGCTACCGAGACCCTGCGACTGGCGACTACATGACTTGCGAAACAGCAAGACTGGACGCCGACCAAAAAGCATTGGTGCTGCAACAAAACGAACAGGAAAACCGCAGGTTGGTATATGTGGCCGTGACGCGTGCGGTACATAAAATATACCTGTATACCAGTGGCGCAAGCAGGTTTAAAGACAGCTCGCTGAAGGTATTTATTGCAGGACTCACCACGGCTCCCCCAATCGGATTCGAGGTGCTGCAAGGGGCGGATTATATTGCTGTGGCACCCGCAGGAGGGACAGCTGCTGCGACCAGACAGGCTCCCCACGTGCGAACCTGTGCCCACTTCGCCCTGATGCACGCCAACTGGCAAAAATCCAGCTACTCGGGCTTGGCGGCGAAGTTGGAAGCACCCGCGCTACCGATGGCCGGTGAGCCCGAAGGTGCGTACGATAGGTTTGTGTTTGGAGAAATGGGCAGGGGAAGGCAGGTGGGCAATATGCTGCACTTTGTGCTGGAAAACATCCATTTCCGCGACGACCGGCGGTGGGCGGCAGTGATTACGGAGGCGGTAGACCGATTTGGGCTCCACTTTAAGAACGATAGGCAGCAACTGGTGGCCCAGATGCTTCAAGAGGTGCTGAATGCCGAAATAGTTTGCGATGGCGCAACATTCCACCTGTCCGACATCGACCATCGCCGCAGGCTGCACGAGTTGGAATTCGATTTCCAGGTGCCTTTGTTCAACCCAACGGCTTTGAACGGACTGAGTGACGACCAGATAATGGTGCGCGCCAAACCTTATGGGGAGATGGAAGGCCTCATCAACGGTAAAATCGACCTCTTCTTCGAGCATGGAGGTAAGTATTACATCTTGGATTGGAAGTCGAACTTCTTGGGTAGCCACATCGACGACTACCGCCCGGACCCACTGCTGGCCGCCATGAACGACCACAACTACCATCTGCAATACCTCATCTACTCCTTGGCCGTAGACAAATACTTGGCGTCGCGCCTGCGCGACGACTATAACTACGACACCCATTTTGGCGGCGTAGTTTATTGTTTTCTGCGCGGCATGCGGCGTGGCGCGGGCACA
>CAIVHI010000153.1 GCA_903905685.1 uncultured Bacteroidota bacterium
AGCGTTTCTTTTCTTCGGGATTGGTTACAGTCCTTTCCGGTGCGCAATACAAGGTCGGGTTCGATAAAAATCCACTTGCTTTCCTGTTTTCCGATACGGCCACTCACACCATATCTACGAACGGTACCACGTATCCCATACATGAAGTGGACCGTAATCAGCGTTTGATAGCGAAATTTACTGACGACCAAGCGGCATTTCCGGTCCTTTACCCTGCCCATTCCGACTATCAACAGGCAAGTAACTTAGCTTCGTCTCCATATGTCTGCATTGCGCCTTCATCGGTATGGTTTACCAAGCAGTTCCCTGCCGAAAAATGGGGAGCCCTGCTGGCCAAAATACCCGAAATCTATACTGTTTACCTCCTCGGCGGACCGTCAGACAAAGCCTTGTGCGACCATATCATTGGTTTGGCTGCAGACCGACCTAGGGTGGTCAACCTTTGTGGTTCATTCAATTATTTACAGTCTGCGGCGTTGATGGCTTCGGCGTCCATGAACTACACCAACGATTCGGCCCCGTTGCATTTCGCGACCGCAATGAATGCGCCGGTAACAGCGGTCTTTTGCTCTACGGTTCCCTCTTTTGGCTTTGGGCCGCTTCGGGAGAATGGGAGGGTAGTGGAGGCCCTTACGGATTTGTCGTGTCGTCCCTGCGGACTACATGGGCATAAAAGTTGCCCAGAGGGGCATTTCAAATGCGCCGCCGATATTACAAATGAGCAATTACTATGGTGGATTTGACATTTGAAGAAGCAATATCCAAATGCGTTGCTACAATACAGTGTGGCGGACTCATTGTCATCCCCACCGACTCAGGTACTGAAATTGCTGTGAATCCGTTCTGTAATGGTGCACTGACACGACTTCTTGCCTTGATGCCAAGTGGTGTGCCAATAAGAGGCACCGTTATGTTGGCAGATGCACGCGACATTTTGACCTATGTTGCTGCACCACCGCCCGACATCATTGCTGTAGTAGGCAGCTTTGCCACGCCGACTGCGGTTATGTTCGATGGTGTTTTAGAATTGCCCGGCGCCATTGCGCACGCGTCGGGGAGGACTGCCTTTCGCGTACCCAAATTGTTGATTTGCAGGGCGTTGGTGAAACGGCTGGGACATCCGTTATTCAGTGTACCGTTGGTATCGGGTGGTTTGACAAACTTTGAAATGGCTTTCAATGAGGAATCGGGAAATGCATATCGTGTAACCAACATCTTGGTGGAGAGCCTATTGCCAGTAGAATTCGTAAGAGTTACCGATGATGGGGAAGTTCTAAATGTTATGATATGAAATCAACATAGCATTTTAGGCATCCCGACTTCGGCTATCCATGACGATCTTGGCACCCTTGACCCTTTCAGGTTTGACTGCTAAGGTATGGTTACAATAACTCCTTTGTCTGACGATGGTACCAAGTTGAGGTACCTGTTCACGCTGTTGCCCAAGGCATCGGTAGTTGTTACATCGGAGCCGAGCCGTGCTCCAAAATAGCCAACCGGGTGAATGAGGCTGTCATTGACTACCGCGAAATTCCCGGAATAACTCAAAGGCGTTTGGGTGCCTGCGATATCTTGTCCGGAGTAGAGTGTATTCACGACAAGGCTTAAAATGTTGTCGCTGCCCTGATTTCCAACGTTATTGTTTTGAATTTGCAAAAAGAAGTAGCGGTCGTCTACATGAAAATCAACATATTGGTTGCCATTATGGGGGAAAGGTGTGAAAACGGTATCCAAATTTATAGTCAATCCGAATGGGCCAATATCGGTACTACTTGAGGCAATTGATTTTGGCCCAATCGGGCCATAGGTGTATGCAAACGCCATGGCCGTGTCTCCCGGAGTTCCCGGCATTTGGACCGAGCCGCTCGGCGGAATGACAAAAACTGAGTCGTGGTTCATTTTGGAGAAAATGGTGACCTTCACATAGGTATACGTAGCATTTCTATAAATGATGTTCGAAAACTGGCACCAGCCACCCGAAAATCCGGAAAGGCAGCGGCATGTCCCGTTGGAGCAGGAGCCGCCGTTGAGGCAAGCCGCCGCACACTGGGCGGTTTTGGTGCAAGATGTATACACGGCAGCGGAATATACCGAAATGGCGACAATCAACGCCAGTAAAAATAATCTACTATGTTTCATTATTCGAAGCAGTATTCTTTTCAATAGTCGGAGATAAAAGTAAGGTTTTTTTTCACAACAGCATCCTGATGTCGGGTTTTTCTATATAATTGGGCCGATACTAACCCTTGGTCATTGGCTGAAGTACATTTTAAGCACACAGTTTTCGCAGGCCACACGGGTTGTTTCTGTTAAATATGGCGTACCGATATCGAGTACATTAAAATTTGTAGGGGAAGTTGTTACATTTGGGGACAACTTTCGCTCCCACATGGCATTTTGGCAAAAAAAGGACGCCTCCAAAACCGAACCCAAGAAAAAAAAATCCGTAATACGTGAATGGCTGGATGCAGCGGTGTTCGCCATTGTGGCTGCAACGCTGATCCGGATTTTTTTGTTCGAAGCCTATACCATTCCTACAGCGTCTATGGAGGGAAGTATGTTGGTAAGCGATTACCTCTTCGTCAGTAAGTTGTCTTACGGCCCTCGTATTCCCATGACGCCATTGG
>CAIVHI010000154.1 GCA_903905685.1 uncultured Bacteroidota bacterium
GAAGTTTTTTAAACCGGCCTTCCTCGTTGGGGTGGTCCGTTGATGTCTCATTCCCTATATTTTGCCTGTCAGCCTCAATAACTTTGCGAATGACAAATATATCGCATTTGCATCAATCCGCATAATTAACACCAAACGTTTTTGACCTACGCCAACTTGGCAAAGTAGCATTAAGAGAGCAACTTTTGGCGCACCAAGAATTCCAATTGTTCGGTAGTGGTTTGGAGTTTCTGTTTTTCTTCCTCGCTGTCCATCTTTTCACGATACACCTTGTAGGCATCCTGTATGGTTTTGTCCAGCTCGTCTTCATTCCAAGGTTTGGACAGGTAATGGAAGATTTTACCCTTGTTCACGGCCTCTATCACAGCATTCATATCGGCAAAGCCGGTGAGCAGGATACGGATGGGGTCGGGGTGGACGCTGAGGATGGACTCCAAAAATTCCACCCCCGTCATGAACGGCATACGCTGGTCGGTTATGATGATGTTGACGGGTGTGGTCTCTAAAATTTTACGGGCTTCCTCGGCACCATTTGCCGTCAGCACCTTGTATTTCATGCGGAACAACGCTTTGAACGAAACCAAGTTATTGGATTCATCGTCTACGTACAGAATGGTTATGCCTTTCAAATCCATTTTATAACGCTATTTTTGACTTGGGTCTTCAGTTATTGTCCACCCATCCTATGAGCTCCGTCAGTTTTTTGGCGCTTTGCAATTGTAAAGTTACTAATTTTATTCTTCACTGTTAAATAGTACCTAAGATGGCAGAGGATTTTATATTGCACCGCGTTATGGCAACAATGGCAGGCAATTCGGCAACAGCACCCCGGTTTTTCAGGTTTCGGCACCCTGCCGACAAATTGGGTATGCACGACCTCCTCAGGCAGATCCCCCACATCCGCCTGTTC
Organism: uncultured Bacteroidota bacterium; assembly: GCA_903905685.1. Taxonomy (GTDB): domain Bacteria; phylum Bacteroidota; class Bacteroidia; order Chitinophagales; family Chitinophagaceae; genus CAIYTT01. The sequence goes on from CAIVHI010000154.1 coordinate 911, forward strand.
GACACCATGGCCTCACAACTGGCCGAATTGGTGAAAACCCGGAATCCCAACAAAAAAATGACCCCTGCCGATGTTGCTGCGGGTGTGGCTGCCCTATTGGATGGCTTGCCGATGTCGGACTATGGCGTGTGGGTATACTATCCTTGGTCAGACCGGCTGGTGCACACCCTCGATGAGGCCGAATTTGCAGAAATGCGCACCAACCGCAACAAGTATAAAATAACGGGGCTCGAGCAGGAGCAGCTGTACTCAAAAAAAGTAGGCGTAATCGGGTTGTCGGTAGGGCAATCGGTATCGCTGACTATGGCTATGGAGCGGAGCTTCGGGGAGCTGCGTATTGCCGATTACGACGATTTGGAAATCACCAACCTGAACCGCCTCCGCAGCGGCATCCACAACATGGGACTGCAAAAAACCGTGCTCGTGGCCAGGGAGATTGCCGAAATAGACCCGTTCCTGAAAGTAACCTGCTTTCATGAAGGCATTACCGATGAAAACATAGAATCGTTCCTGCTGGATGGCGGCAAGCTGGATGTGCTGATTGATGAGTGCGACAGTGTGGACATCAAGATAAAATGCCGCGTGGCCGCAAAAAGGCACCATATCCCGGTGCTGATGGAAGCCAGCGACCGCGGCACGATAGACATAGAGCGGTTTGACCTGGAACCCGACCGGCCCATACTGCACGGCTACGTGGAGCACCTGGACCTGTCGAAATTGAAAGGGCTGCAAACTATGGAGGAGAAACTCCCCTACATCCTCCCTATAGTGGGTATAGAGACGATGTCGGTGCGGTTGAAGGCATCGGCGGTGGAAATTGGCAAAACCATCTCCACCTGGCCACAGTTGGCCAGTGCCGTAACACTGGGTGGCGGTATGACTGCCGATGTGTGTCGCCGGGTGCTGCTGGACCAGCTCCATGTGTCGGGCAGGTTCTTTATCGATTTGGAGGACCTTATTCATGATGACCACCCCGAAGAAGCTCCCATGGTTTTGCCCGAGGCCGTGCCTCTTACGGATGACCGTATGTTGAAGTTGGCCACCCCCTACTACCCACTCGTGGCCGCCAACAAGGTAATAGATGCCGATACGGCAAGCCGACTGGTAATGGCCGCCCGAAAGGCGCCATCGGCCGGCAATATGCAGCCTTGGAAGTGGTGGTTTGCCGACGGCCGGCTGTTTTTGTTCCACGACAGGGAGCGGTCGGCATCGTTCGGAGACTTCCGCGATATGACCTCCAACCTGTCGCTTGGCACCGCCATAGAACACATCTTCCTGAAAGCCGCCGCACTGAAGCTGGATACCCATGCAGCGTATTTCCCTGCGGGCGATGAAGGCGATTTGGTTGCCGTGTTCGGCTTTTCGAAAAATGAAGATAAGGAAGAAGACCTTTTGGCCGAGTACTTCGACTACCGTCGCACCAACCGCAACGATGGCAATGGGCGGCTCATTGCAGCAGAGGTTTTAACAGAGCTTCAGCAGGCCGCGCGAGCCATTCCCGGTGCCCGCTTGGTGGTGGTAGACGACAAAACACGCATCACGAAACTCGCCGAGATTGCCGGCAAATCGGATAAGTTGCGTATTTTTATCGAAGAGGGGCATTTTGACCTGTTCCATAGGGAACTCAAATTTTCGAACGAGGCACCGGAAGACGTGAAAGAAGGACTGGATATACGCACATTGGACCTCAAACCTAAAGACCAAGTGGGGTTCCGCGTGATTCGCGATTTGGAAGCCATAAGGCTGGTATCCCAATGGAATGGGGGAGAGGCACTGGAAGAGATGTCGAGAGACCAAGTAGCCTCGTCGGCTGCGGTAGGCATCTTGACTATGCCTGAATTTTCGGCAATGTCGATGTTGGACGCGGGTCGCGCTATTGAGCGCGTTTGGCTGGCGGCTACGGCCCACGGTATTTCGTTCCAGCCGTTGCTGGCATCGGTCATCCACTTTGCAAGGGTGAAGTATGGCAATGGTGAGGGCATTCCGGAAAAGATAAGCCGTGAATTTTCCCAACTCAACCATACCTTCAACGAAGTGGTAGGATTGGATGCCGATACCGAAGTGCCCCTATTCTTTTTCAGGCTGTGTTATGCCGAACCCCCAAAACTCACTTCACAACGGCTGGATGCCGACGACATCTTCAGGTATAAATAGCGACTATTGATGGTATCAGTGATATTCCGCGCTTTTAGGGCTATTGACGAACCCGAGTCTTGCGACAAATTCGTTGCCGGGCATCGCAGTGTCCTCGAGGCTTATGGAATAACCATGATCACCTCCAACAACGCCCAATGGGCCAAGCATAAGAACACCTACGTCATCTTGGCCGAGGCACCCGATGATGGCAGGGCACTTGGCGGGGTGCGGATACAGATAGCCGATGACGATTTCCCGCTACCCATAGCGCATGCGGTGGGCTTGGTGGATAAAGGCATCCATGATCTTATCAAGTCGTTCGACGGCGTACGGATTGCAGAAGCATGTGGGCTTTGGAATTCGAGGGAGATTCATGGATATGGATACAGCTTTTTCCTATTGCGTGCAGCCATTGCGTTGGCCAACTTGCTGGGCGTGAAAGCCCTGTTTGCGTTGGCGGCGCCGGTAACGGTGGAAATGTGCCTGAATGCCGGCTTTAAAGTGGAGCACAATTTGGGAAAGGAAGGGTTTTTCAATTACCCCAAGCTGGACCTTGTAGCCACGGCAATGGCCATCAGGCAACCCGACAACCTGACGGATGCCCGTGCCGAAGACCGTATATATGTGCAGGAGTTGGTGGCCCACCCCAACAACGTGGTTGAAAGCGTGGGCCCAAAGGGAGTGGTGACGATAGATTACCGATTAAACCCTAACTCCGCATAATTACCCCGTCTATTTTGAAGAAAGTGTTGGAACAACGTTTGTTTGTTCCATTTTTCTCTTATTTTTAGGCTACCTAAATAGGTTGCTTATGACA
>CAIVHI010000155.1 GCA_903905685.1 uncultured Bacteroidota bacterium
GCCGACGGATGGGTAGTGGATGACATTACCGAAAAACCAATAAGCGCATCGTTCTGGGAATTCACGGCGATGGAAGGGAAGCCATAGCAATGGCCACCGGTCGCATCATCGATGAGGCAGTTTTGAGCAACCACACCGGTTGTATCTATCTGCCACCACATTATGGAACTGCGGGTTGGGTTCACAGTTGCACTGTAGGGCAAAAACACGGAATGGGATGTCCATAAGGTGCCATTACGGAAAACGAAGTTGTTGATACGGTCATCGTTGGTCTGCAATTTCCGGGTTGTGCCCAACTGCGGTGCAAAGTCGCTACCCGGAGGGGTTGAAGATGTGTATGGATTGTTGGCATAAGAGGAAGAACACCACGCAGTGCTTGAAGTTGGCCATCCCACTTGCGACATGGAAGGCGAACTGGTGGTACCTGAAATTTTCCATAACTGCAATCGGCCATTGGCGTTATTGTATATTTCGCCTGCATACAGATTGGCTTCCAAAGAATCGTAGGTGAGGGCGGGACAAATGCTGAAGGAATTGGCCTGCTGAAAAGAAGTATAGGGTGCACCTGTACCGGCAACCATGGCATTGTAATCAATAACGAATACCTCCGCACCCTTTGGGGTATCGTTTACCGCCGAGAAAATATTGCCGGTAATGGCTACCCAGCGGTTGTTGAACCCAACGTTTGGAAAGTCCAACCAGTTGTTCAAGGAAGCATCCACGGAAATGGAATACATGTGCCAAGTGCCCGCCGGATTTGATGATGTGGAAATGGCTATAAATAGCTTTGAGGCCACAAATGTGCTTGATGCCGGACCTCCATAGTCCGTCACCATTATCCAGACGTTCTTATAGGGGTCGTAATGTACCCTTGGGTCGTAGGCACCACCTATTCCGCCTTCCAAGCTCGACCACCAGTTGTCCAATGTAAGTGCCGATGTAACCAAACCACCGGTACGGTTTTGGATTTTGATTTCATAATTATCGGCAGTCACAACGAAATTGCCGCTCCCTACCGCGCCATGGGTGTCGGGCGGGATGTTCGTCCCATCAGTAAGGGTAGATTGAAACGTATCATACGGAGAAGCAGAAGCGGGCAACTCGATACCTCCTCCGCCAATTGCACCGGCATCAAAAAGAAAAACCTTCGATGGGTCGGGTTCCGGACGGTTGGGATGAAATACAGGACCTTCCGCTTCTTCCTTAGGCTCAACAGGCTTGCGTTTAGTGGGGTGGGTTTGGAAGTAAAGTGCGGTTTCCGCAAAATTCTGGTCACCCTCATATTTTACCACGCCCATCGTCCCCGCCGATTGCGACCGAGCTATGGCAGGTAGGCACAACGCGCCACCAAAACAGGCATAAACTATCAGTTTCTTCATGGTTGTATTTGTAATTCTGTTGTGTTTCACCAACTCAAAGGTATAAAATTATTCTATTTTTTCATTTCTCAATCGGATAACCTCCTCGGAAAGCGAAAAAAACGCACATTAAAATGGGGTTTCACCCCAATTTCAAGTATTTGCCGGCAACGCCCACAACTAGAATTCGCGCGAAGTGCCCAAGTTCAGCTTATTGCGCACTTCGGTGGTCAGGCCGCCTTTGTGGAGCAGGATGGTAGTGGTTTTATACTTTACATAAGTCTTGCTCATGTAGATGTAACCGCCATATCGGCCGCAATTGGCCCACGAGTTTTTGATTTTATAGTACTTCTTGTGGTTCTGGTCTTCGGCCAGCCCTACGATGTGCATGGCATGGTCGTCGGTGGTCTCAGAGTTGTTGAGGGCACGCTGGCGCAACTCGGGAGAAATGTAGCGTTCGAAGTGCGGCCCGCGAAAGATGTCGTCGCGTTCCCGCTCGGTCATCTCATCCATGCTTTTTTCGGGCACAATGGCAAGCCCCTCGTAGCCGCTGAAGTAGGGCTCTGAAATGTCTCCCTCCCATACCACGCTGAACCCTTTGGACAGTGCATGGTCTATGATGTCGGTGAGGTCGTCCATCTTCACATTGTATACCCGGTTGAACGACCAGTTGTCGGGCACTTCCAGCATGATTTTCTTGTAGGTGGGCTTATTGTTGAACGATGCCAGCTCTATGTAGTCTTCGGGGTGGATGCATACCGCACGCTTGGCAAAACCGTCGGGCGTATAATTATGTCCATCAAAATTGAACTTGTCGGGGGCATTGCCGATGAATGAGGCCATGATGGCTTCAAACGCAGCCCGCCAGTCGTGAGCCAAGGTACTGTGCGGGTCTTCAAGGACGCGGTCGAGCAAGTGATGCAGGGCATCCGTCATCTCTGCTATCTTCTCGCCGGTGACGTGTATTTCAGTCCCCGGATACACATAATCGGGCATGGCGCCATAAAGGGCATACATGTTCAACACGTCGTGAATTTCGCCACCCTCGCCCCAAGCCATTGCACCATGCATCCTCAAATAGCTCTCGGCACGTTCCTTCAGGGCGCACCGCAGGCTATATACGTTGGAAAGGTCATAAGGTTTCTTGCCGCGCCGCATCATCTCGGTCTCCAAAAAGGAATTGGTGGCATAACTCCAGCAGCTACCGGTACCCTCTTGATGTTTCACGGAGGTGTGCTCCAACTTCACGAGGTCATTGAAGTAGAAGCGGGTTTGGTCTACCGGGTGGCCGTGATCGTTTTTGGCGAACCGCTCCATGAGTTCATCACGGTCGTAATAGGCATTTTGGGCGATCGACGGTAAACCAACCAACGATAAGGCTATGGCAGGAATCAGCACGCGAACGGATTTCAGGACAACCCTTGCCCACATATTTACAACCGTTGCCCTTCCTTTTATATTGTGCTTCTTCATCGTGCTGCCGTAATTCCCGCCGGAGTGCTTCGTCATTTTGGATAAGTCGATTTTACAAATGTAAGGAACGACCCGTTAAATCTGCAACCACAGCGCCAACTTGCAGATGCAATGGGCGATTGCAACCCTTGGCAAGTCACCACAATTCGTTAATTGCTCGCCGATTTCGAAATATGGCCACCCTTGCGCTGTCGGTCTGTGTCTGCATTAAACTACCTTTGCGCATCATATGACTCTGGAGCAACTAAAGGAAATGCGGGAACGCGTGCAGCATTTGCGTCGCTACCTCAAAATAGAAGACCGTGCGGCAAAGGTGGAGCAGGACAAGCAGCTCACGCTGGCTCCCGGCTTTTGGAACGACAACGCCCGCGCAACAGCCATCCTCAAGGAAATAAAGATTGACGAGTACTGGATGGGTCTCTACGACCGCATGAATGCGGATGTCGAAGACTTCGCGGTGCTGTTCGAGTTTTGGAAGGAGGGCGAGGCTTCGGAAGTCGAGGTGGTGGAAGCCCATGCAGCCGCCATCAAAGCACTCGACGAACTGGAGTTCAAATCGACCCTCAATCAGCCCGAGGACGAAATGCCGGGTGTGCTGGTCATCAACAGTGGCGCGGGCGGCACCGAAAGCCAAGACTGGGCAGAAATGCTGCTGCGCATGTACCGCATGTATGGCGACCGCCAAGGCTGGAAGGTGAGCGAGATAGATGTGCAGTATGGCGATGGCGCCGGCATCAAACAGGCCACGCTGGAATTTGACGGGCCGTTTGCCTATGGACTGCTGAAGGCCGAAAGCGGGGTGCACCGCTTGGTGCGCATCTCGCCATTCGACTCCAACGCCCGCCGACACACTTCGTTCGCATCGGTATTCGTATATCCGCTGATTGACGACACCATTGATATACAGGTTAGTCCGGCCGACATAGAATGGTCTTTCTATCGCTCGGGCGGCAGTGGCGGACAGAATGTGAACAAGGTGGAAACGGCGGTGCGCATCAAGCACATCCCCTCGGGAATCATTGTGGAGTGCCAACAGGCGCGCACTCAAGGCGAAAACCGCGAAAAAGCGCTGACGATGCTGAAAAGCCGGCTGTATGAGGAAGAACTGCGCAAGCGCCAAGAGGCCCTTAATGCCGCCAACTCCAACAAAAAGAAGATTGAATGGGGGTCCCAAATCCGCTCCTACGTGTTTCACCCCTATAAGATGATTAAGGACCACCGCACGGGTTATGAAGTGGGCAATGTGCAACCCGTTATGGACGGCGAGCTCGACGACTTCATCAAAGCCTACCTCATGCAGACCGAACCCGCCGAATAACGTTTTTTTACCCCCTACCCTACGCCACTCCGAAAAGCAAGCACCCGAAAGGTATATGACTGAGGTCAAGAAGAAAGCATTGGATTTGAAACTGCTCGTGCGATTGTTCGCCTTCAGCGCACCTTATAAAAGGACGCTGTATTTCGCCATGACGCTATCTATAGTACTGGCAGTCATTACACCGTTGCGGCCGAGGCTGATAGAAATGTCGGTAGACAAATTCATAGCCAACAAAGACCTGCACGGACTGCTCATGTTGGGTGTTTTCCAGATGGTGATGCTGCTGGTAGAGACCGGCCTGCGCTTCTGGTTCATGTACCGCATCAACTGGCTGGGGCAAACGGTGGTTAACGACATCCGCACCACGGTATTCAAAAAAATACTGAATCAGGACATCGCCTTTTTCGATAAGACCCCCATAGGCACGCTCACCACCCGCACCATCAACGACATAGAATCGGTGAACGACATTTTTTCGGAGGGCTTCATATCGATAGTCGCCGACCTGCTGACCATCCTATCCATCATAGGGGTAATGCTCTACTCCGACTGGCGGCTGACACTGGTATGCCTCACGGCTTTCCCACTGCTGATACTGGCTACGTGGTGGTTTAAAGAGGAAGTGAACAAGTCGTTTCAACGGGTGCGCAATGCGGTTGCTGCGCTCAATGCGTTTGTGCAGGAACACCTGCAGGGGATGCAGTTGGTGCAAGCCTTTGTGGCCGAGAACCGTGAACTCCGCAAGTTCGACGCCATAAACACGGAGCACCGCGACGCCAACATCAAGGGCATCTTTGCCTACTCGGTGTTCTTCCCCATTGTGGACATCATTTTGGCCATATCGCTGGGGCTGCTGGTTTGGTATGGTGCGGTGCGCATCATTCACCTGCACACCACGCAGGGCGTGATTGTGTCTTTCGTGATGTACCTCAACCTACTGTTCCGTCCGCTGCGCATGATGGCCGACAAATTCAATGTGCTGCAAATGGGTCTGGTGGCCGGCGACCGCGTGTTTGCCGTGCTCGACAGCACCGAGAACCACTTGTCACGCGAAGACGCAGCCGGATATTCGGCAACCCCTACGGGCGTCAAAACCATTGCGGGCGACATCAGGTTTGAAGACGTGCGCTTCAGCTACAAGCCGGGCGTGCCGGTGCTCAAGGGCATATCGTTCCACATCCCGGCCGGCAAAACCATGGCCGTGGTGGGGCATACCGGTGCCGGTAAGACCTCACTCATCAGCATCCTGAACCGGCTGTATGAAATTGAGGGCGGCTCCATAAAGATTGACGGCAAAGACATCAAGGAATATGACGTGCACGAACTGCGCAGCCACATAGGCATCGTGTTGCAAGACGTATTCCTGTTCTCGGGCACCATTGCCGACAACATATCGATGCGCAACCCTGAGATAGACCGCGACAGCATTGTGCACGTATGCCAAATGCTGGGCATCCACAACTTCATCATGTCGCTACCCGGCAACTACGATTTCGACATCATGGAGCGGGGCAACAACATCTCCCAAGGGCAGCGGCAGCTCCTCTCCTTCGCCCGCGCCCTGCTCTACGACCCCTCCGTACTCATTCTGGACGAAGCCACCTCCAGCGTAGACAGCGAAAGCGAGCAGCTCATTCAGCACGCCATCGACACGCTGATACAGGGCCGCACCTCTATCGTCATTGCCCACCGCCTCAGCACCGTGCGCAAAGCCGATGAAATCATCGTGATGGACCACGGCCACATCACTGAGCGCGGCAACCACGAAAACCTGATAGCCGCCAAAGGGGCGTATTTTGAGTTGTATACGGCAGTGGAGAAGGTGGCGGGGTGAGGAAGGTGTTTACACATCTAGGGAAACACAACCGCGACTGAAACTATTTTATGTGGCCTCTGCTTCACGTTATCGGTCTGGGGCGGGAAAGAAATCCTACCTTTACATTTCGGAGCGTGGGTTGATCGGGCCTGTCAAGCGGCAAGGGCATACATTAAGAAGGTTGCTAATGGTTAATGTGGTGTTTTGGAATTTAAATCAAAGAGGTAACGGTTTTTGCCCTACGCTCAAAAGCATTGCCCACAATGCAGATATTTTGCTTTTGGCAGAGTCGAAAATGTCGGATGATGAAGTTAAGGTTTGTGTTGGGTTAGATAGAGTACCCTACAAATCGGACTTTGATGCAAAAGAATTTACCCCAAAACTTTATGCCAGAACATCTGCCGTAACGATTGAACATTACAGTTCATCCCCGTCAAAAAGATTGGTGTTCTACCTGCTGGATACCAAGGAATTCGGTGAAATCATAATTGGTGGAATACACTTTCCCAGTAAGGCGACCTATCATGGACAAACACAACTCAGTTTCGCAAACAATTACTCCAAATGGGTTTCTGAAGTAGAGCAGCAACGGAAGCACAGAAGAACCATATTGTTCGGGGATTTCAACATGAACCCTTTTGAGCAAGGCATGATAGAACCTCAAGCCTTTAATGCAACGCTATCCTACGATATCGCAAAATCAGAGACACGTACGTCACATTACGAGCGCTTTCCTTACTTCTATAACCCTATGTAGAATTGGCTGGGCAATCGGGCATTCCATTCCGGCAAACCGAAATTGCCCGGCACATTATTCCACAAAACTACTGCCGATGTAACACAGATATATTGGAACGTATATGACAAGGTAATAGTGAGACCTGCAATAATGGACTCAATTGATTATGCAGCGCTTCAAATCCACGAAGCAATTCCAAATTTTATGTTGATGGAAAAAGACTTTGACAGCATCCCGGACAACTTTACCGACCATCAGCCAATTTCATTTACACTACAAATCTCGCAGCCATGACCGTAATCGACATAGCAAGTCTGCTACCCGACCCCGACAAGGACAGCTATGAGAAATTGAAAAGAGAGCACCCTTTCATTATCCTCACACGATATGGACAGGCCATTTGCGAAAAATATCCGGGCAAACTTGACGGCATAATTACCGAATCGGCCGACACGTCCGGCAACGGGTTGATCGGCTACGCCTTCTACATTTCAGCTGCAATCGGCAAAGGTTACAGTTACCGATTGCTGGAAGTCTCCCCAACCACCATTGATATGTATCCTCTGAAAGTGACGCTTTTCGAGAAACACCCACAGGTTCTTCCGGAGGCAAGCACTCCCATTGAATTTGAAAACCTGCTCAATACCGTTATTAGAATGGGATTCACCCAAACCCTCCTCATGAACTTGGTATCGCAGGTTGACCTTTACAGGGAATCAAGGAACCCGAAAATGGATTGAATGGCTCTCAGCCATCCCACAATTTTGCTTTTACGATTTCCAGCTGGAACTCCAGGTGGCCATTTCCTACCAAAGGCCTTATGCTTGGTCATAGAATGGGCTGCGATTCACCAAACCGAATTAATGGACAATTGGAACCGGGCAATGACCCATGAACAACTTTTATCGATAAAACCACTTACCTGAGCATCGATTATCTCCAACCTACCCAACACTCTCACCACCACGAACTGCCAAGGGATGGCGGCAACAATTGATACTCCCAACCGCATATTAAATTTCGCGTCCTCCCGAACCAAAACCGTTTTTTCCAAAATGTCCCCCCTAACTTTATTTCATGAAAACCAAGCAGGAGATTGTGGAGAACTGGCTGCCGAGGTATACGGGGCAGGGGCTGGCAGATTTTGGAGACTATATCTTGTTGTGCAACTTCAGCCACTACGTGCGGCTGTTTGCCGAGATGAACAATGTCCCCATCGTGGGTGAGGACAAACCTATGCCTTGCGCCACTGCAGGCGATATCAGCATCATCAATTTCGGGATGGGTAGCCCTACTGCCGCTACTGTGATGGACCTCCTGTCTGCCATCAGTCCCAAGGCAGTGCTCTTTTTGGGCAAGTGCGGGGGGCTCAAGAAAATCAACAATGTGGGCGACTTGATTCTGCCCATCGCGGCCATTCGCGGGGAGGGCACCGGCAACGACTACTTCCCGCCCGAGGTGCCTGCCCTGCCGGCATTTGCACTGCAAAAGGCCATCTCGACCACCATCCGCGATTACCATAAAGACTACTGGACGGGCACGGTATACACCACCAACCGGAGGGTGTGGGAGCACGATGAAGATTTCAAAAACTACTTGAGGCGCATCAGGGCTATGGCAATAGATATGGAGACAGCAACCATTTTCATAACCGGTTTCTACAACAAGATTCCCACGGGCGCACTCCTGCTGGTGTCAGACCAACCCATGGTACCCGAGGGGGTCAAAACCGGAGACAGCGACAATGTGGTCACGCGTAATTTCGCCGACATGCATCTCAACATCGGCATCGACTCCCTCAAACAGCTCATCAACAACGGGATTACCGTGAAGCACTTGCAGTTTTAAGAAAAGGTATTCCACTGAAAAGCATAGGGCGGCCGTAGACTCTGTCTACGGCCTCACCGGGCGCCAATCTCCTGATTGGCGAGGGATGATGTCCAAAAAACTGCGGTTGGCGCCTGCATGGTGCGACCCCGACAACAACACACCACATGGGACGGGCTAAAACAAATTCGACAACGAGGGCTGTCCCTCGACGGAGCCGATGCTGTCGGACTCGCCCGGGGAAGTTGGTTGTGGAGGGCGAGGAAGAGCAACCGTTCCAAGATGCCGCGCTACCGAGGGGCGGGAAGCCGAGGCGCAGCACCACTTTGACGGTGCCGAGCTGTGCGGCATCGGTCATATTGCGGAAACTCATCTCGTCGATGTCGATAAGCACGCACGGCCAGAGGACGGGGGGACGCTCCATTTCGAGCTGGCCGAGGTCTTGGTCGACATAGCGGAAGTAGGGGTTGCCCTGCCCATCGGCGAGGTTGGCGATGAGGGTGCGCAGGGCAAGGAAGAGGTTTGCGGCGGGAGATGTCATGTTGTCAAGTGTTTTTAAACGGTTTTCAAAGCTTCTTGAATGTGCTCGCGGATGAGGCAGTGCAGCTCGGCCTTCAGGCCATCGTTAAGGCCGAGGAATTGCCGTTTGGGCATGATGCGGTAATGGGGGGTGCCGAATGTGCCCCGGGAGGAACGGACATAGTCGGACTCGCCCTCGTTGTGGACGCGGGCATAAGGTACATCTGTACCGATGGTGACTGAGCCGCTGCCGATGGAGACTATACGGATGCTGTTGCGCAGGTGGCCGCTCTTGACGAGGATGGCACGGCCTTTGTCCTTTCTGCCGTCGGTTTTGCGGTGAGCCCAAGGCACGCCGGCGAAGCCTTGGCGGCGGAAGTTCTCCTTGGCATCGTTGACGGCTGCGGTGCCGATGACGGGCAGCGGCGATCCGGCAGCGGCTTCGAGCTTGTGCAGTGGGACTTCGAGCGGGTTGGACATGAAATATTTTTTTGCGTTGTTGCGTACTTTTGTGGGGACGGGCCTGCGTAGCCGGTCAGCCCGGGAGCACTTAGGTGTTCCCGCTTTTTTTAGGGGGTGGTGGCGTATAATACCTACCCCCTACCCTAAAGGTGATTTCTGTTAGGTTTTTGTTGCTTTCGAATCCTTTTTCGGCCATTTGACCGACTTCCCGTGGTCGGCTAATTCCTTAGCAATTTCAAGCCTCTTATCC
>CAIVHI010000156.1 GCA_903905685.1 uncultured Bacteroidota bacterium
GGGCTTCTTTGGTTTTGAGTTGAAACAACACGGCCCCTTTGGCCACATATTGCGCCGGCTTGACATTTACCGACACTACATACCCGGTGAGGTTCGACTTGGCCGTGTTTTTCAGCACGTATACCGACGTGGCATTGGCTTCCACATATTGAGTAAGCGGGGCGGTACCCACGTTGCCAATGGTAACGGGTGTGCCAACTGCAGCCGTTGCCTCGGTAGGTTCATCGCTTTTTTCTTTGCCGCCATGCATGCAGCCGGCGCAAAGCAGCAGTAGTGCCGCACCAAGGTGCTTGATAGGTGTGGGAGATACGGGACGCTTGTGCCTCATCGGTTTCGGTAGTTGATTTGGTTGATGATTTGCAGCCTGCCCACTGTATTTTGGGTGAGGAGGTATTGAGCGGTAATCTTGGCATTTAAAGCCAGTACGAAATCGGAAATCCTCACATCGCCTGTGCCCAACAACTTGCGGTCTGCATCCACTAAAGCCTCCGTATAAGACACTTGCACCTTTATTTCGTCTATCAAGGCATCGGTGGCGGCAAGCTGTTGTTTCAGGTGGCGCACTTCCATGTCGAACTGGGAGGCAAACCACTCTTTGTTCGCGCTATTGGTGTTTTCCCGGAGTTGGATTTTCGCCTCCTCCATTTTTTTGCGGTGCCCATCATATATCGGGACCGATACATTCACCCCAAAGTTGTAGCCAAAATTCTCCCAGGCCTTGTATTGCAACGACGACAGATAACCTGCGTTTGCAAAAACGCCGGCCTTGGGCTTGTAGGAATAAACGAGATTGATGCGCTCGTTTTGCAGCAAATCGGCGGCAATGTTATAGCGTAGGAAAAATACCGAGGTGTCGCGGTTGGACGGTGTGGCAATAGGCATGGCCGGTAGCGACAACCCATAGGTTGTAGTGTCGCTGATGCCGCACAAGTAGTTCAAGGTCGCGAAGTCGGATGAGGTTTGGATAGCCAGTTGGTGGATTTGCAACTCCTGCTGCTTTAGGGTCACTTCAAAAGTCAAAAAGTCGGTTTGGTGGTACACATTACTTTCGGTCAGCGATTTCACCAACGGACGTGCGGCTTGCAAGGCGTCCAGCAATTGGCGGTAGTAGTCGGCTTGGCGCAAATCGGCATATACTGTCAAGTATTGCGCCGTAATGCTACGGCGAAGGTCCTGTTCCGTGATTTTGACATCATTGGCGGTGCCGCTTGCCAGCAACCGAAGCGCTGCATTGCGGGCATCCAAATTGCCCTTGGAGACATAGTCGCGAGAGACGTTCACCAATGCCGAGAGTGGAGAGATGTTGGTAACCACGGGGTCGAAGCCCACGCCGCCTATTACCGGCGAAAGGCCGAATGCACCGTTGGCAGTAACTTGGGGCCCAAGACTTGCCGCAATTTTTTGGCTATCGAGGGCAAATGATTTTAGGGTGTTGGCGGCTTCCCGTAAAATAGGGTTTCCCTTAATCGCGGCATCGAGGTAGTCATCTAAATTTCTGGTTGGTGTCTGGCCTATGCAATGCGCGGCATTAACTGCAAAGAATGCCGTGAGCAGCCATTTGATGTTGGTGTATTTCCAGTAGAACGCCATTGTTGAGAGTCAAAAATATGGACTATTTATTAAGGGTTTGTTTTTTGCGGAGAGTTTTACCTGCGGGCAAGCCCAAGTAATCGCCATTTTTCTCCAATTTTACGGCCATGTTGAAGAAAACGATGGACGAGTTGGGACGGGAAGCTCCCGAAGAGGTGCTTGGTAGGGAGAAGCACCCGGTGGTGGTCATCCTCGATGAAATCCGGAGTATGCACAATGTGGGGTCGGTGTTCCGTACTTGCGACAGCTTCGGGGTGGCCAAACTGCTGCTATGTGGCTACACCCCCGCGCCTCCCCATCGCGATATCCACAAAACCGCCCTTGGCGCCACCGAGTCGGTGGCATGGAGCCATTATGCCTCTACGTTGGAAGCGATAGCCGCCGCCCGAGCAGACGGATACCGCGTACTGGCGGTGGAACAGGCTCATGGAAGTGTTTCGCTGGAACAACTGGATGCATCGGGTCAGAAGACAGCATTCGTGTTCGGCAATGAAGTAGCGGGAGTAGATGCCGCAGTTCTTGCCGAGTGCGATGGTTGTGTTGAGATTCCGCAATGGGGCAGCAAGCACTCACTGAATATTTCGGTAACCGTTGGGGTGGTGCTTTGGGAAATGGTGCGGTTGATGCCGCATAAATAGCCTTGATGCCGCCTAGCGCACCTGTCGGCGATAGAGGTAGAATGCCACTCCCGAAAAAATGAAGTTGGGTATCCATACCGCCAAGAATGGGCTCAGGGAGCTCTTGGTGGCAAACGTGGTGGACGTTTGGAGAAACATGATATACACTGCGCTGATGACGATGCCCAATGCCAAGTGAAAACCGCTACCGCCCCGTATTTTACGGCTGGCTATACAAACACCAATGATGGTAAGTATCAAGGCGGCAAAAGGTTGGGCCGTGCGGCGTTCGCGCTCCACATAGAATAGGCTTAGGTTTTCCCGTCCCTTTGTACGCTCGTTTTCTATGTAGGCGTCCAACTGGGGTGTGGTGAGCGCCTCCTTGATGGCTTCGTTTTTAATGAGGTCCGCCGGTTTGAACGGGTACTTGGCCTCCATGGTGGGGAAGTGGGTCAAAGTCTCGCTCATGGTGTCGTTCTTGCGGATGACCACATTGTTGAGCCGCCACAATTTCTTCACCGTGTCATATACAATCCAATCGGCCATGAGTTTCTCCTTTAGCAGCGTGCCTTCTATTTTCTCCCAAGTGAAGTGGTTGCCTTGAAGTGCACCATTGTTGAAGGTCTGCATATAGATATAGGTATTCTTGGCGATGCCCAAGTGGATGTTCTCTCCTGCGAATGTGTAGTTGCCTTCGTTAATGTATTTATCCTCGAACCCAACCCGCTGTTTGTTGGCTACCGGAATTATCCAATGGTTGGCAATCAACGAAACCAAGCAAAGCGCACCACCGCCCACTAAGTATGGGCGCATAAAACGCTCGAATGAAACCCCGGAAGCGAGGATGGCGATGATTTCGGATTTATAAGCAATCTTGGAGGTGAAGAAGATAGTGGAGATAAATAGGAACAACGGGAAAAGCAACGCGGTGATATGGGGCACGAAATTCATGTAGTACACCAGAATATCATGATTGGGTACTTTCTTCGAAACGAAATTATCGACCTTCTCGGAGTAGTCGATGACGCACGAGATTACGGCCAGCACCATGATGGCAAAGAAGAATGTGCTGAAAAACTTGCCGATGATGTAGAAGTCGATTTTTTTCAAGAGCAGGTTACTCCATCTGAAGGGCGCTTTCTCAATGCCTTTCAGGAGCTCACGTTCGGCGGCATTATGTTCTCGGTTAAGCTCCAAGGGTTACCTTCTGGTTTTTAGGGTTTCGATTTCGGCGCTTTTCCAAGCGTTGTAATCGCCTGCAACAATGTGCAGGCGTGCGCGGCGCACCAAGTCCAAATAAAACGCTAAGTTATGGATACTTGCAATTTGCATTCCTAAAATTTCGCCGGCCACGAACAAGTGTCGCAGGTAAGCTTTCGTGTAAAACTGCGAAGTAGGGCAGTCCAAGTCCTCATCGATAGGGGAGAAGTCGTCTTCCCATTTCTTGTTTTTGATATTGATGACTCCTTTGGTAGTGAACAACATGCCGTTGCGCCCATTACGGGTAGGCATCACGCAGTCGAACATGTCGACACCCAGCGCAATGTTTTCGAGGATGTTCCATGGGGTGCCAACGCCCATGAGGTATCGGGGTTTGTCGGCAGGCAGTATTTCACAACACAAGGCACAAAGTTCATACATCATGGCCTCCGGCTCGCCAACCGATAAGCCCCCAATCGCATTGCCTTGGCAGCCCGCATCGGCCACGAATTGGGCAGATGCCTTCCTCAAATCGGTATAGGTGCCTCCTTGAACTATTGGGAACAGGGTCTGTTCATAGCCGTACAGCGGCGCAGATTCGTTTTTGCGGGCAATGCACCGTTGCAGCCACCTGTGGGTGAGCTCCATCGATTTTTTCACGTAGGTATATTCGGCAGGGTAGGGTGGGCATTCATCAAGCGCCATTATGATGTCGGCACCAATGCTTTTTTGCGTGTCCATCACGTTCTCGGGGGTAAACAGGTGTCGGGAACCATCTATATGAGATTGAAACAACACCCCTTCTTCCTTTATTTTACGATTCGCGGCCAGAGAGAATACTTGGTATCCGCCACTGTCGGTAAGCATGGGGCGGTGCCAGCCATTGAACTTATGGAGCCCTCCTGCTTTTTCCAAAATCTTCGTCCCGGGGCGGAGATACAAGTGGTAAGTGTTTCCCAGAATGATTTGGGCTTTTACTTCCAGGTTCAACTGCTGTTGCGTGACGGCCTTTACGCTACCGACAGTGCCGACCGGCATAAATATCGGAGTTTCAATGGTTCCGTGGTCGGTTTCGAGTGTTCCGGCCCTTGCGGAAGATGAGGGGTCTTGGGAGGTCAGCGTAAATTTCATGGCTCAAAGGCGAAAGGTAAGCAATTCGCCCAAATCACGGTAAGGCCGTCGAATGGGGGGGGGTGAAAGTTGATGGAGTGGATACTCAAACAGCATAAACCGAATAGTTTTAACCCAAAAGTAATACAATGGGGTGCCGCATCGAAATTTTCGAAGAATAAACCGCTTCGGATTTTTTTTAGTGCTTGAGTTTTGATAATTTCACCTCCAATTTTACACTAACCGTTTGTTGTATGAAGAAACTATTATTATTGGCTTATCTTTGTTTTGTAAGTTGTGCAGTGTTTGCTTTATCCACGCTGGGTAATGCCGGAGGCACCACCGCAGCGGCAACCATTTGCCTGCCGGGTACCAAGGTAAACATTGCAGAGTTCACGATAGCGCAAACCGTTGCAAATGGCACGTTGAATTCGGTGATTTTCACTACGACTGGCACTTATGCGGCCACTGACCTGACCGACTTCAAGTTGTATGCCAATACGACGAACAACTTCGCCACCGCAGTTCAAATCGGAACCACGATAACAACTACTTTGGGCCCCGGTACGCATACATTCGCCGGCCTTGCTATTCCATTGATTTCCGGACA
>CAIVHI010000157.1 GCA_903905685.1 uncultured Bacteroidota bacterium
CGTCGCTACAGTCCTCTGCACCAATCCGTCCAGCCACAAAAAAAGCCCAGAAAAATCACCTTTCAGGCCCAAGTTGCAGGACACCCAAAATCCGGCAGGCACCCGACTCAGAACATGAAATCGTAGCATTTTTCGAGCACCTTGGCTCCCGTTTTGAATAGGATACCGAGATCGAGGGCGATGCTGCGGTGCTTCATGTAGTAGACGTCCCATTGTATGCGCTTGCGCAACTCGCGTTCGCCGTTTATTTCGCCAATGTAGTCCTTGATTTGGGCCATGCCCGTCATTCCCGGCTTCACTTCCAAGCGCAAATTGTAGTAGGGGATGCAGTCTGAATAGTACTTGGTGTGGTACAGCATGTGTGGCCGAGGCCCTACAATGCTCATATCGCCAATCAATACGTTGAAGAACTGAGCAGTCTCGTCCAAATGGGATATACGCAGGAATTTGCCTATAGGCGTGATTCTGGAGTCGTTGATGGATACTTGGCGCACGTCTGCTTCATCGTTCACATACATGGTGCGGAACTTGAAACAGTTGAATTCGGAGCCATACAGACCTGTACGCTTCTGGATGAAGAATACCGGCCCTTTCGATGTCAATTTAATGAGAATAGCCAATAGCGGCGTTAGCCAAGACATTACACCCACAATGAATGCTAGTGATATCGTGACATCCATTACCCGCTTCGCGTGATAGTATAGTGCCGTCGGCTTGTGTTCCATGTAAGCCTGTTCCAGTTCAAGAAACAGATAACGAATCCTTGCCATGTCGGTTGAGGGTATAGTGGCAGTGGTTTCGCGTTCCAGTTCGAGTTCCAAGGTAGCTTCGTGTTTCATCGGTATACGGGCAGACAATCTTCATTTAACAGCAAAAATTATGCCGGAGTTACTGTTATATGTGCTGAAATAGAGCCATTTATGCTTTGCTGCCCCCATTTTGCGCAATCGCTACCGGTAGGTTTCAAATTATAACATTCTATTGGCTTACAGCCTATTTTCTGGGCACAATCAAGAAGTGGTCGCTGTTCCAGCCATCAGGGAGAATCTTCAAGGTATCCCTTCTGCCGGAGTAAAACTCGCGTACCTGACCTTTCCAATTGGTGTCCGGAAAGCTCGTCCGCAAGTAGTTGAAATGCCCGAAAACAAAGGCCACGCAGCCTACCATCCAAAGCATATTCAGTTTGTCGTCCCAAGCCGATATCAATAACCAACCTAAGCACGCATAGGGCAGGAAATAATAACGCGCGATGCCCAGCGACAGGATTTGCGACTCTTTGGTCCAATAAGTCATTACGAAACTTGCAAAACAAAGTGCCCCGGAGGCTGCCAAAATGTATTTGCGCCGGCCCTTTGCACGTTTGAACGACATGGCAAAGAACACGGCCAAGGCGGCTAGAATGACGATTGCCATCCAAAACTGTGCTGTCTCCCCAACTCCGGGCAGTTTGTTCAGGTAGCATATTTCAATGATGTTCTTTGTAAATAGTTGCAGGAAGTGGTTGTTGTCGGCGGGCACCGAGTTCCAAGAATCCAGCCGCCCTTTCAATGCCAATGGTTGGACAAATTTGATGCAATACATCTGTATCGACCCACCCGCCAACACTACAAATAGGGGAATGAGTCGTTTGAGCGGGGTGTTGCGGAGATTCAACGCGATGATGGCCACCGTGACCGGCAGCAGTACCGCGGCATATGGCCCGCTGGTGGAAAAAATGAAAAGCAGCACCAAGTGGAACCAGTAATACCGCTCGTCGTCGCGATTGTCCCATACCGACAGGTAGTGCACCAAGTAGATGCCCGTCATCCATTGTAAGCTGGCCTCATCCATAAAGAGCTCGTTACCTATCGGGAGCAACACAAACATGGTTGCATAAAAAACGCTGTGCTTGATTTTCAACTTGGTCGCGCTATCATATAGTGCTACTGCCACCAAGCAGGTCACCAGCCAGGCAGCATAGTTGTAAGCCGTGGGGATATAGAGGAAATTGATATGGAGGAGGCCGATGATGGCGGCAATGCACCGTTGCACCGTCATGAAATAGCCCGCATAAATCACCAAAAACGAACCGAAATGCATGTTTTCCCAATGCATGAAAATCTCGGTTCCGGCTTCGGCCCACAATTGCGGGTTGGTAAAGGCGTCCATGTGCCGGAATAGCAATGATGCAGTCACGACAATGAATATCATGGCAATATCCCAAGCCCTACTGCGGTTCTTCAACATATTGGAGCGATTTGACCGGTCAAAACTATAAAATTAATCCGTTAACGGGCCTGTGACAGTCCTCATCAATCGAATTTCAAAGCGAAGGCATGCACGTTGCTCAAGTTCGGGTTGTAGAAGGGGTCGTGCTGCAGCAGGTATCCCCACTTGCCCGTAAACACGTTCAGGTCGTGCACATGCCTGTTGTAGGCTTCCTTGCTCTGGAAGGGATGCCCCCTCGACGACGATTCATAATGGATGACTTCCACGTCGGGCACATACACATTGAAATAGCCTGCTTTATAAGCCTGCAGGCAGAAGTCCACATCGTTATACTCCACGGGGAGGTTCTCATCCATGCCACCCAATTCGGTATAGACTTCCCGCCTGCACATGGCGCAGGCAAAGGTGACCACCGCGTAATTATTGAGGGAGCGGATGTAGCCGTAGTACCCGTTTTCCTCTTTATAGCTGCCCACAAACACATGTCCCGCAGGGCCGTCGAGCCCCAACACCACGCCGGCGTGCTGTATGGTCTCGTCGGGATACAATAGTTTTACCCCCACAACACCGGTGTGTTTGCGCTGTGCAAACGACACCATTGTGGTCATCCACTCTTTATCGATGATTTTTACGTCGTTGTTCAGAAACAGCAGGTAGTCGCCCGTGCAGTGTTTCACGCCCAGGTTCATGAGCTTGGAGAAATTGAACGGGAAATCGGCCGTTACGACCTTCATGTTCGGATGTTGGAGCGGGTAATTTGCGGCAAGATCTTTAAATTCTGGGGTCGTACTGCCATTGTCCAGCAAAACGACTTCATAGTCAGGGTACGCCGTGTTGGCGAATATCGAATCGAGGGTCGTCTTCAACAGCCTTACCTGGTCTTTGGTCGGTATGATGATGCTGACTCTTTTGGTGGTTGCAATGTGGTGCCTGATGCGGTAGCTGCCCATGTTGCCGGGTAGGTCCTCCACGGTGCCGGGAGTGCCGCGCCGTTCAAGTGCTTCGGTCAGGGCGCGCTTGGCAGCGGTATACGCATAGGGCTTGACATCGGCCGACATGGCTACGGATGCACTGTGTATGCGCCAGTGGTACAATACCTTCGGTATGTGCCCAATGTGGTTGGTCTGTTCCACCGCACGTAGAATGATGTCGTAGTCTTGCGAACCTTCCAGTCCTTCGCGAAACCCGCCAATCTTATCCACTAAAGTCTTCTTCATAACGACTACATGGCCGAAGTAGTTGCGCGACAACAGGTTGTCGGGCGCCCAGTCGGGCTTGTAGTGTGGGCTGTCCAACACTTCCTCTTCGTCCACCTTGTCTTCATCGGAGTAGATGACCTCGTCTTCGGGGAAACCATTCAGGTGGCGCACCACTTCCGATAAACAGTTTGGAGTGAGCAGGTCGTCGTGGTCCATGAAGAGGATATAATCGCCTGTAGCAAGTTCCAAGGCACTGTTGGAACTTGCCGATATGTGGCCGTTTTTATCGCGGTAAACTGTCCGTACGCGAGGGTCTTTTTCGCGATATTCCTCCATCACCTGCTTTGCAGCGGGGTTGGGGGAGCAGTCATCGGCCAAGCATAATTCCAAGTTGGTGTAAAACTGGTCGAGTACCGATTCGATGGCGGCGCGGAAGAATTTTTCGGGCGGGTCGTAAACCGGCACCACGATACTGATTTTGGGGCGATAGGAGAGGGTGGGGTAGACCTCATCGAATTCTTTACGGAGTGTCTCCCTATTTAGTTTTCCAACAATCCACTTCCTATAGTTGGTTTGCTCGTTTGGGAAAATCTTGTCCAACTGGCGGCGCAGCGTCTTGGTGATGACCGCAGTGCCGGGTTTGGTGAAGATGATGAATGACAGGAACTTCAGTATGGTTTTTACTTTGTTTTTGCCGACAAATTTAATTTTACTGAAATTCTTTCTGCCCATAGTCTGCCTCGAGTTGTATGTAGGGGTGGGATTGATTTAGAACAATTTGTTGTAGTGCTCGCAAATTTCGGCCGCAGGTCCTGCATGCGTCAATTTGCCGCTCTCCAAAAGTATGGCGGTGTCGCATACTTTCAGCACGTCGCCGGGCGAGTGCGAAACAAAAAGGATGGTTTTCCCTTCGTCCTTGATTTTGAATATCTTATCCATGCACTTCGCCTGAAAGCCTTGGTCGCCCACGGCAAGCACTTCGTCGATGATGAGGATGTCGGCTTCGTTGGCAATCGAGATGGAGAACGCCAGCCGAGCCAACATGCCCGACGAATACCGCTTTGCAGGCATACGCAATACATCGTCGCTCAGTTCCGAGAAGTCTACTATAGCCTTGATGGGGTCGGTATTGCGGCGCGATTTGCCATAAAGAGATAGTAGCAGGCGCATGTTTTCGTAGCCGGTAAGCTCCAGTTCCAGCCCCGCGCCAATGGCCAAGATGGGTGCGTAGGTGCCATTAACCGTCACTTTGCCTTCTCGGGGCTGAACCAGCCTTGCCACCGTGCGCAAAAGGGTGCTCTTGCCCGAGCCGTTTCGGCCCAAAATGCCCATACTCTCTCCCCGGCCCACCGTAAACGAAACATCGCTCAATATGGTTTTACTCTGAAAAGGATTCTTACGCTTGGTAATGAGGTCCTTAATGGAGTGTATGCCCATATTGTTCTGCCAGTAGCAAACGGAGACGTGATCGAATATGATGAGGTGGTCGGCAGCCATCAAATGGTAGAAATGAACTGGTTTTTCAATCGGTAAAATACGAAACTCCCAATCAACAACGAAGCGGCCGCTATGCAGAAACATGCCCCCCAGAGGGAAGCCGATGGTGGAACGGTATCGTGTATGATGCCGCGACCCAGCTTGATGAAGTAGTAGATGGGGTTCAATGTAGCTACGGCGGTTGGCACCAAGTCTTCTTTGTAGCCAATGGGCGTGAGGTAGAACAACGCCGGCTGTATGGTGCCCCAAAGGATGCCCACATCCCTAAAAAACACGTTGATGGATGACAGAAACACCGTTATGCCCAACGAAAAAACTCCAAAAAGCAAGATGCAGGGAATGATGAGCAGCAAGCGGAAACTGTAAGTTAGCCCAAACCAATACATTACGACCATAAAAACGGCTATCGTAAGGATGAAGTTGAACAGCTCGCCAATGATTTCGGACAAGGGGAAGAAAATCACCGGGATGTCGAGCGACTTGATCAGTCCTGCCGAACTGATGATGCTGCCCACCGACTGGTTGGTGACGTTGGAAAAGAAAAACCAGAATATCAAACCCGACGTAACGTACAAAATGTAGTTGTCGATGTGGTTGGAGGGTATCTTGCTGAAAACGGCGATGAAGATCAGTAAATAGAGCAATGGTTTGAAAAATCCCCAAAAAAATCCGACCAATGAGTTTTTATACCTTAAAATAATATTCCTTTTGCTTAATGCATATATACGGTGGATATTTTGCACGTTTGAGTTTTTGTAAATAGTTTGCGGCTGAATACGCCTCCGCAAGGTTTTTTATTAATATGAAGATATATATTAACGCCCGTTTTTTGACGCAGCCGGTTTCGGGTGTACAAAGGTATGGAATAGAATGCAGCAGACAAATTAAAGTGCTCTATCCTGCGGCCGTATTCCTAACGCCCCCCAATATCCACTCCCAAGCCGAGGCGGCCCATCTGGGTGCAGTGGTGGTGGGCACCCATACCGGCCACCGCTGGGAGCAGACCGATTTGCCCCACTACCTCAAAAAATTGGGTAATCCGCCCCTCTTCAATCCCGCTAATACCGCCCCATTGCGCTACGCCAACAATTACGTAACGATTCACGATTTGGCGTTCCGATACCATCCCGAGTGGAACTCCCGGGCTTTTTCCATGTGGTACAACTTCCTGATTCCCCGTATTGCCGCTCGTGCCCGGGCGGTGTTCACGGTGAGCGAAACCGTTAAGGGTGAACTGATTAAGGAGTACGGGCTGCCGGAAGAAAAAATCATGGTGACCTACAATGGGGTGCCCGCCAATATGTTGGCCGCGACAAATATGCCTACACAGCGGCAAAAAAAGGTGCTAACGGTTGGGTCGTTCAACAAACGCAAAAACCATCACTTGCTACTACAAGGCTTTCTGAAGAGCAGTCTGCCCGGCCAAGGGTTTGTGCTGGAGCTGGTGGGCGACAAGAACAAGGTGTTTGCTGATGCCGGCATCCACCCAGCCTTGCTCAACTCTCCCGTCATCAAAATCAGGAGCCACTTGTCTGAGGCCGAGTTGTTTGACGCATATCGCTCGGCTGCAATAGTAGCGTCGTTGTCGCATTACGAAGGCTTTGGCATCCCCATTTTGGAGGGACTATATTCGGGGTGCGCCGTTTTGTGTTCCGACATTCCCGTTTATAGGGAGTTGTACGCAAATTTTGCCCACTTTTGCAGTCCCAATGATGTGGACGCGATTGTGCAAACCCTAGAGTTGGCCGCAAGGCAGCAGGGGTCAATGGGGCACTTGCCCGATTTGTTGGCAAAGTGCAACTACCATGTCGCAGCTTGCCGCATATTGAATGGTATGGCCGGCACCGATTTCCCGATTACCTAACCGAAAGAAAACAAAGAGTGACGAACGAAAGAACGGATAGGAAATTGAAGCTGGCCTTTGTGCACGACTGGTTTCGTGCCAATGGAGGTGCCGAAAAAGTGGCCGGCGAAATCATGGATACCTACAACACGGCCGATATAACCATCTATACGTTGTTCGATAGGTTCTCCGACCACGACCGCCGCGACATCCTGAAATCTTGGCCCATCCGCACATCGTTCTTGCAACGGTTGCCGGCCATTGACAAATATTACCGATTCCTGCTGCCCGTAATGCCAGCCTTGATGCGGCGTTTCAACCTTACGGGCTACGACCTCATCCTGTCCACATCGCACGCAGTAGCCAAGGGCTTCCGCAGCGATGGCGCTCTGCACATCTGCTACTGCCACACCCCCATGCGCTATGTGTGGGATATGTATGATGACTATGCCGCACACCACAAATTCGGCGGGTCGGGATTGTACCGCAAGTTCATCCTGTCCATCCGCAAGTGGGATTTGGAATCGGCCGATAACGTGCACTACTTCATCGCGAACTCGGAGCATGTGCGCCAACGCATCGCCACACATTACAATCGGGCATCCGTGGTGATATACCCTCCGGTAAGGGTGTCGAAGTTCGGGCTGTGGGACGGACCGAGGGAGGACTACTACCTCTGCCCCGGTCGGTTTGTGCCCTATAAAAAGATTGATATGGTGATGCGCGCCTTCCGGCAAATGCCCAACCGCAAGCTCCTGCTTATTGGCGACGGCTATGGCACCGGGGAATTTCGCGAGTTGATGGCCGATGCCCCCAACATCACGTGGCTGGGCTACCGCCCCGACGCCGAAATGATTGGCTACATGCAGCGCGCCAAAGCCTGCATTTTTGCCGCCAAAGAAGACTTCGGCATCATGTGCGTGGAGTCTCAGGCCTGCGGCACCCCCGTGTTGGCATTGAACTATGGCGGCTATCAAGAAACCGTGGTTGACGGTAAAACGGGCTACCTTTTTGAAGAACAAAACGAGGCCGGCGTAATGGCAGCCGTAGCACAATTTGAAGCCACCCCCCTCACCGACCATGCCGCCATACGCCGCCACGCCGTTCGATTCTCCGACGACCGCTTTCGCGAGGAACTGACGGAATTTGTGAGCCGCTGCCGCGCATCCTTCACCGGCAAAAAGCAGTCGCCATGAACATGCTACAGGCCGACAAATACGTGGCCCGTGCGCTGATGGCGGGGTTTTTCCTGCCTCCAAAGGGGCAGTCTGCGGTCATTATGGGCTATGCGGTCTATATGCTGGTGCGTTCCAAAGTGTTCCAAAAAAGGGTCGATTGGCAAGGGTTGGCTTGGGCGGCTGCCTTGGGCAGCGGTTGGCTCATCTGCATGTTGGCCTTCCCGTTTACGCCGGCCGAATTAAGGCCGGTGCTACACGGCATTTGCGAGCGCAAAACGGCCCTATTCCTGGCACCCGCCATTTTCTCGTTCATCGACCGGCGTTTGCTGCAATCCACCCTGGCCGAGCGCATGTATTTTGTGTATGCCGCCGTAGCCGCCGGCCTCACCACCAACCTAATGTTCCTCGCCCACGTACTGACCCTTGGCACAGGCCACGCAGCGGTGGGCCATGTGGAGTATCGGCAGTATCTCGAATCGGTATCGGGCATGCATCCCACGTACTTGGGCATGTACTTGGCCTTCGCCATCGCGTTATTGCTTACCTCAGACGGGAAGATGAAGCCCGTTTTGAAATATGTACTGCTGTCACTGCTGCTGTTCTTCAGCCTATGCACCTTCGCCAAATCGCCTACACTGGCACTCCTACTTATACTTTTGATAGAGGCTTGGAAGCGTAGACACCGCATTTTGAAGCATGCTGCCGCACTGGCCGCTATGGGTGCCTTGCTGGCGGTGTCGTTTGCCGTGGTGCCGTTTTTCAGGCAGCGCGTGGCCGAGTTGTTTACCGTAGGCGATGGCGCATCGGCATCCAACGTCCACGCCAACTCCGTAAAGGAGCGGCAAGTAATCTGGAACACCGACCTCGCGGTATTGCACCAAGACGGTGTAATGCTCATGGGTGTGGGTCCCGGCAGGCTACAGCAACGCCTCAACCAAGTCTACTTTTGGCGTTCGCTAAACGACGGTGCCACCTTCGGCTATTTCGACCCGCACAATGAGTATATGTGGCAGTGGCTATCTTTCGGAATTGCCGGCGTGCTCTTCTTGGTCATGGTCTTTGGCATTCATGTCGGTACCGCAGTCAAAGCCCGCTGTTACCCTTACATTTACCTCTTGATCATCGTCGCCATCACCTGCTTCACCGAGAGTATTTTGGCGAGGCAATACGGCATTATGTTGAGTGCCGTGATGGGTGGGGTATGGTTTTTCGGGTTGAGGGGGGATGGGGAAAAACGATTGTAGAAAATTGGGGGTGTACGAAACGGACCTTCGCGTAGCCCACCGCGTAGTGTGTATACGTGTTGTTCCCGCTTACCTAATATGATAAGTATACCCCAAGACCAACGAATATGAGTCGTACCTATAGGTAGCGGTTTGCTTGTAGTTGGGAATGGCGCCTAGGGCGTTGGTATTGTCGAGGGGATTGGCGATGTTGGCGAGCGGTTGGAAGTTGTTGTTGGTGCCAAACGTGTAGGTTACCCCCAAGTGGAGGTCCGATTTTTTGTTCTTCTTGATCATGCCCACATTGATATGGTACAGATTGATGTCGGAAAAACTCAATTTTTGGCCGGGTTGGTGCAGGGTGTCCACATAGCGGTACTCCCAAAAGTCATTAGCCACTTTTTGATAGGCAGTATAGTCGGTACGGAAACTTACCAAGGCATAGATGTTTTCCGTTACCTTTTGTTTCACCGCAATAGCCACATTGGTAACCGACCTCGCGGATTCACGGAGTTCCAAATAATTGGCACTATTGATGGCGCTCAGGCCATTTTGAATCAGGCTTTTGTTTTGCCACACGGGTTGAAGGAAGCCCGATGAATCGGGGGTGGCTGCATTATAGGGGGCAATGGGGGCAAAATATTCTGCCGTAATGCACAAATTGGTGGTTCTCAACGCATAGTCAATGCCTACACTCACCGAGAACGGCGACTTGAAATACGACTGCAGGTCTCCCTGCCTATCGTTGAGTGCATAGGAAAACGGGTGGATATTGCTCAGGTAAGAGGCCGAGTCGGCAAAGCCGCCGCTGTAGTATATGTCGCGGGCTATGTAGGCAAAGCCGCCCAAGTTGATGCTTGGGGTAGTGATGTTGGCACCAAGTTTAAGGTTGCCGAAGTCTAAGGCCACCGCGCACTTGAAGTACATCCTCACATTGTAAAAAGATAGGTTCTCAACATCGTTGAATCCAATGGAGTTGATCCCTACGCCGTTGTTGACCTGATAGTTGTTGTAAAGATTGGAGCTGCTGTCGGGAAATGCACGCGCCACAAACGATGAGGAATAGGTTTGGGTGCGGTAGGCCACTATCGGTGTCAGGCCGATGGCGGCATGTTCGCTGAGTTTGTAGGAGTATCCAAAGCCGAAGCAAAGTTCGGTCATCGATGTTTGCAGGTTGTAATCGCCTATGTATTCCACCGGCCCATTGGTGGAATCCCGGTAGTTGTCGAAGCCCAATTTATGGGGGTCGTTATTGAAGATCCCGTTGTTCCTATCGCCGTCATACCTATAGGAGAAATTGTTGGACGTCTGGTTTTTAGTGAACAACATGTATCCAAACGTGGACCGCGACGTTTTTTTGGTCTTGTAGATGCCGCTTACGGCCACCAATGGAATGGCCTGAAATTGGTCCGACAACAAATCGACACCCGGCCCGCCGCCATTTTTTATGGTCGCATACTCCATCTGGTAGCTAGCCGCACTTACCGATATCGTATTGCTGTCTATGAAGGATAGTGCACCGGGATTATAATATACCGC
>CAIVHI010000158.1 GCA_903905685.1 uncultured Bacteroidota bacterium
CGCAATCAACCGCAATACCATGCCCTTCATTTCGCGCCGCGCGCCAAAGTTCAGTTGCACCAATTCCGAATAGGGGGTCGAGTCACTAATTTCGAGTAGCGAGGGTGTGAGTCGGTGAGTCAGCAATTGCTGAATTTTTTCGAGCTCGCCGCGCAAATATATGGGTACGTCGTTCCGCTCGGTTATTGCAGCCAATTGGCTGCATCCCTTGAGGAAGTCGGAAAGGTGGGAGAGCGAAAATTTTAACGAAGAGTAGGCTTTGCCATGCAGCAACTTGCCCAAGGCATTTCCCCACATCACCGAAAGGCCGCCTGGCGGTCGAGACACAGCGTCGGCCGAATCGAAGTAGGCTTCAAGCATTACGATGGTGCCATTCAGTATCGAAGTAGGCCAGAGCAATGGGTATTCGGCCCAAAACTTCACTGAATCACGTATCTGCAAGAGATTTTCATAAGAGTCGGGTGGGGCGATGATGTGCTTCTTCAATACTTCTTTCCCTGCCTGCGTGGTGGTACACGCTATTCGTGAAAAAAGGTCGTCGGAGCCGTCGTGCCCGAAAATCGAAAGGTCGCGAAGCGTGGTTTTGTCGTTCAGCATAAACCGCTATCTGTCAAACTTCAGGCGCTGCCCCAATGGCGCATCAACTATCATCCCATCCTCAAATACAATATTCCCGTTCACCATTGTACGGACTATTGAAGAGGAAAAAGTATGTCCTTCAAATGGCGACCAATTGCATTTGTAGAGAATGTTTTCTTTATTTACCATGGATGGCCGGTTCAAATCCACCATAACCAGGTCTGCCTGATATCCTTCACGGATAAATCCCCGATTCTCAATTTGGAAGCATTTGGCAGGTGCGTGGCACATCTTGTCTACCATTCTTTCAATACTCAGGGCGCCCGCTTTTACGTAGTCGAGCATCAGCAGCACACTGTGCTGCACCAGCGGCACACCAGCAGGAGCGGTTTTGTAAGGCTGCTGTTTTTCGTCCCAAGTGTGCGGGGCGTGGTCGGTGGCAATGATGTCTAGCCTGTCATCAAGGAGAGCAGTCCAAAGTGCCGGTTTATTGGTTGCGGCCTTGATTGCCGGATTGCACTTGATGAGGTTACCGTATTGGGCATAGTCGTTAGCAGTGAAATGCAGATGGTGCACACACACTTCCGACGTCAACTTTTTGTGCTCCAATGGAATGGAATTGTCGAAAAGGGCTAATTCTTTTTCGGTTGAAATATGGAGGATATGCAACCGGGTTCCATGTTTCCGCGCAAGCGACACCGCAAACGACGAGCTTTTATAGCACGCCTCAACGTCTCGAATTAGAGGATGGAAAGAGGCATCGGTAGGGTCTGGATATTTCAGCTTATTGGCTGCGATCACTTGTTCATCTTCGCAGTGGGTGGCAATCAACAATTCAGACCCCGCAAATATGCGCTCCAGAGTTGCGGCATCGTCTACAAGCATGTCGCCCGTACTGGAGCCCATGAAGATTTTAACCCCGCAAATGTCCCGCTTCATACCGTTCACTTTGAGCACTTCATCGCTATTGCTGTTAGACACCCCCATGAAGAACGAATAGTTTGCGGGCGAACATTGGGCGGCAATTGCGTATTTCTGTTCCAATAGTGCTACCGTCAATGCAGGTGGGTTGGTGTTGGGCATCTCCATGAACGATGTTACACCGCCGGCTACCGCGGCCCGCGATTCTGAGGCAATGTTGGCCTTGTGGGTGAGACCCGGCTCGCGGAAATGCACTTGATCGTCTATTGCACCGGGCAAAAGGTGGAGCCCATCGCTGGGTATCTCCTTAAAGGCTCCCTTAACCGAAAAATTGTTGCCGATTTTTGCAATGATGCCGTTGTTTATCAACACATCTCGTGTTGCTACGGTGTTTTCGTTTACTACCGATACGTTCTTTATTAGAATCTGTTCTCCCATAAAATTGAAATTGATGGTAAGGGTGCACCTAAATTGTAAGTGGCGCGGTTCCAGTATTCAAAGGTATTGCTTGACCCCGAATTACTACATCAAAATGACCAAGAACCTCTCAATCGGTTGATTTTCCACCTTCTCCCAACCTCGTCAAAAGGGAAAACGTCAAAAACGGCATCGGCCCTTCAAGTAGGATTCTAAGGAATACGGTGGTTTCGAAAAACTCGCCCACAGGCGCCATAAAATGAGCAAGTACCAGTATTGCCACTAGAACCGTAATTACCAATCCCGCGCCATACAGGAGGCACCAAAGTGGAATGGTCCATGTTTTGGGGCTCGATTTATAGTGAATCAACCCGAGCGTAAAGGTGGCTGCCAAAACGAATAGGTGCGCCGTGTGCCTTACCAAGGTTGAGTATTGCGAGAATCTTGCCGAACCGAAATAGTCG
Source organism: uncultured Bacteroidota bacterium (assembly GCA_903905685.1). Taxonomy (GTDB): domain Bacteria; phylum Bacteroidota; class Bacteroidia; order Chitinophagales; family Chitinophagaceae; genus CAIYTT01. The sequence goes on from CAIVHI010000158.1 coordinate 2,382, forward strand.
ACATCTACCCAGTTGAGCAACGCTATGACCGCAACGATGGCTACGAATCTAATTTTTTGCATGCTCCAAGGGTTTATTGGTGAACCTGACCCAGAGATAGAACACCAAAAAATAGACGCCAGTGGTGAATATGTAGTGGTGACTTATATCTAGCCAACTCTTTTCATACAGATTTATGACGGTAATGGCCATGCAACGCAGTATGTTGGCGAAGAATATCAAGGGCGTTCCTATTGCGGCAAATCTTATTTTTTTTGCATTGTCGGAAGGGTAACAAATCAAGAATGCCCAATACAATACAAAAATCTCCAAGGCATTGCAAGGGTCTGCAATACCCACGGCGCGCTGACCGGCAATGATGATGGCCGTTTTGTAGCCCTCATCGGCGGTGTGCGTGTCTGGGTAGAATACCGACAAGCAAGCAGATGTAGCCATCCCCGTGATACGGGTGAGGGCATGGTTGGGAAAGCCTGTCTTGATTAGATACAGCCGGTACAAACACTGCCAGCCCAAAAAAAACAGGCCCGCCTTGAGCAGGAATAGCTGTACAGCCTTCGGAATCTTATTCAATATATCCAATTTACAAAAATAAAATGAATTGCGGTTGGTGGCCATCATCCGCCGGAAAAACGGGAGAATTAATTCACAACG
>CAIVHI010000159.1 GCA_903905685.1 uncultured Bacteroidota bacterium
CGGGGCCTACCAAGACCAACTGGCCGGCTACGGCGGCATCAAGCACTGCATGATACCCTCTCCCAAGCACGTTGTGGTGGAATACAATAAGGACGGCGTCCTGGAAGATTGGCTGTACGCCAAGGAGCAATCGCCGCAAAGTATGTTGAAGATTTTGGGGTATATAAAGTAGATTTTACCACATATTCCATTAATATTGAAGGCCGTAACCCAATGGGATTACGGCCTTCAATATTAATGGATGGCATAAAAGCTACTTGGCCGCGACCAGTTCCTTGATCTTTGCCCAAACTTCCGATTCGCCGCCTTCTTCATAGCCGGTATGGTTGAATGCCACCTTGCCGTTTTTGTCGATGATGAGCGTATAAGGCACATTCTGGAAGCTCAATGAGCGTTTAAGATCCGAGTTGGGATCCATGTAGTAGGGGAAAGACCAGCCTTGCGACAGCGCGTAGCTGCGCACCAAGCCTTCGGCCCGGGCTTCATCTATTGAGATGGTTACGTAGTCGAAATCTGCTTCCTTTTGCCAATTGGGAAGTTGAAGGCCGATGTTTTTGATTTCCTTCTTGCAGGGCACACACCAAGTGGCCCAGAAGCTGATGACGGTAACCCGGCCTTTGGCGGGCACTTGGTTGAAAGGCAGTTTCTTACCCGTGTTCACATCCTTAATCTGTGTGTCGGGCAGGTCTTGCGCATGCAGGGCAAGAGACATAAAAAGTGCGATGGCAACGACTCCTAATTTTTTCATGAAAACTTGGTTTTTAAGCTAATTAACTAAAACTTTGCCGGAATGCCCAACAGCGGGGCGATACGGTCAATTTTAAAACAAAAATAACTTTCCGGATGAGAAAAGCAATCAATTTATTTTTGGCTTCAGTGATATCGATATACAGTTCGGCTCAAGGCACGTTTTCAGGTGACCTGATGATGAATCAGAATTTTTTCCAAAGCGTACCCAAAATTACCCCCAACAATGCACTTTACAATAATTATTTGAGCGGCAGCGAAGGTTGGCTAGACTTACGCTACTCCGTAAACGGATTTTCGTTCTTCCTCCGTGCCGACGAGTTCAACAACTCCAACCTCTACAATCCTCAACAGGCCCTCAGCAACTTCGGGCTCGGTGCATGGAATGTGTCTAAAACCATGAAGGACCTCACCATTTCGGTAGGGTATATCTACGACCAAGTGGGCAGCGGCATCCTGTTTCGCTCCTACGAAGACCGCGGCCTTTTGATAGATAATGCGCTACTTGGAGTAGAATTGAAATACAAGCTCGACGACCACTTGAACATCAAGGGCTTTACCGGCGAGCAGAAGAACCTATTCTCGCACTACGCACCCATCATCAAGGGGCTCAATTTGGAAGGTGACTACAATATCGGCAAAGTGCACCTCATGCCCGGCGTAGGCGTCATGAACCGCACGCTAGACCAAGCCTCCATCAACAGTGTGGCAGCCACCATTCAAGGTTACGACACGTCGAAAAGGTTTGAGCCTATGTACAACACTTATGCTTTTACCGTGTACAACACGCTTACATACAAAAACCTGTCGTGGTATGCCGAGGGTGCCTACAAAACCCATGAAGCCATCTATAACCTACAGGGCACATTGGTTGATGTGCCGGGGAATATAGAATATACGTCCATCAACTATGGCCAAAAGGGCATAGCCTTGAGCCTCACGGCCAAGCGCACCGAAAATTTCCTCCTCATCACGTCCCCCAACGAAAACGGCATTGTGAACAGCGGTATGCTCAACTGGCAGCCCGTGGTTGCCGTGTTGCGCCCCGAAAGGCTGATGTCGCTCTACACACCGGCATCGCAAAATCTGTCCGAAATGGCCACTACGGCCAATCTGTTGCTGTCCCCGTCCGACGTAACCAACATCAGCGTCACTTACAGCCACATCAATACGCTCGACAATGTCGAACTGTTCCGAGAAGGCTATGCCGACATCAGCAACCAAAGTTTGGAGTCCTGGAAATTTTTGGCGGGTGTGCAGTATGTGGAATACAATCAGTCCATCTATCAGGGCAAGGCAGTAGATACCTCCAAGAGCTCCACCTTCAAGCAACCGTTGATTTATGCACTGAATCCGTTCGTTGAGGTAACCTACAAAATCAACGACCACAAGTCTATGCGTTTGGAGGTGTCCTACAGCAATACCAAGCAGTATTATGGGTCGTGGGTATATGGATTGCTAGAATACAACCTGGCTCCGAAATTCTCCATTTCGGTGTCCGACATGTACAACGTCAGCCCCAATAAAGGTGCCGGCAACCCCAACTATACCGATGTCACGTTCAATCCTTCGCCCACCCACTACTATAGCGTTTACAGTGCGTTCACGAAGGGGGCAAACAGGTTGTCTTTGGCTTACGTGCGCCAAGTGGCCGGCATCAACTGTAGCGGCGGCGTATGCCGTTATGAGCCTGCATTCAGCGGTGTGAAGGCTACGCTGACTTCGAGTTTCTAGTGGTTGGTACTATGCTGTTCACGGCATCGGTCGGCGTATTTATCGGCATTCTTGTTAATAAAAAATTACAGGGAATTGGGATGATATCGTAAACATATTTCAGGGAGTGGCCTATTTCGGTATCAAACAGTTTCTGTAATTTCTCTACGAATTAACACCGCCCGATAGCCCGGTTGGGCAAAAAAATAAGTTCTATGAAACACAAAATCACGGTTGCAACTCAAAGTTTGACCATCTATAAAATCAATGCCACAGAGCAAGACCTTAATGGTGAAGTAGATTTTAATAGGAGTGTAGACGGGCGGAACCTAACCGGCAACTTCTATATTTGTGACCACACACTCATTGTGGAAAACGAAAAAAATATCGTGACCGGAATATTCTCGCTTCATCACTTTTACTTTTTATAGGCATAGGAATCCCGGCCGTACAGCTCGCCGGTGGGTGCCTTACAATGTAACCGTGCTTGTCGTATAGGGGGAAGTGTTTATGTTTAATGTGGTATTTTATATTTTTGTATGAATAGTGCAAGGTAATCAACATTGCAGCCAGTGGATTTCTTGGAGAGACTTTTAACGAAATACGACTGAGCCATTGATAGCAAACTTCAAGTTGGTTGGTCCCACAGGGTCAAAAAACATATAGAATTTAGCCGACATCGTTTATCAATGGCAATTGGCCAAAATCATTTGGCGGGCGTTGGCATTCCCCAAGTCGGCGGCCCTATGCCAGTCTTCGCAGGCATGGCCGTTGTCTTTCTTGTTGAAGTAAGCCAAGCCACGGTCGAAGTAGGCCACGTCGGCATCGGGGTGTTTCGAGAGCAATCGCGTGTACTCCACTATAGCGGCATCTAAATCACCGGATGTGGCCTTCACCATGGCAATGTTGTAGTACGGCTTGTCGAAATCGGGATTGAGCTTGATGGCGTGGGCAAAGTCTTCCAAAGCATCCGCATTGTTTTTTACGGTATACCACACCCAGCCCCTGTTATTGTAGGCTTCTGCCAGTTTCGGGTCGAGTTGAATGGCCTTGTCGAAGTCCTTAATGGCGGAATCGGGTTGGTTGTTCCGAAAAATGCCCAGCCGCGGTCATTGTAAGTGGTGGCCACTTTGGGGTTCATTTGCAGCGATTTCGAAAAGTCGGCAATGGCGGCGGCGAAGTTGCCCAATTGCTGCAATGCGTCCCCTCTGTTCCAATACGCGCTTTCCAAATCGGGATTCAGCGACAGGGCTGCATTGTAGTCCTTCATGGCATTGTCATACTCATGGGCCGCTTTATATACGTTGCCTCGAATATTGAAGATGAAACAGTTGTTGTGGTTTTCGGGGTTCTTGTCGATAGCGTCGGTAAATAGGGTGATACTGTCCTTCCAAACACCTATCCGGTCGTAAGTGGCCAGGACATAGCAGGCTGCAAGCACATAAAACATAGTCATGGCTGTGGTGGCATACTTGGTGCTCCTGAGTTCCTCCAAGAAGCGCGCACCTATAAAGAATAGTCCGATATAGGAAATATACGTGTACCGCTCGGCATAAAGCGCAGTACCTACGGCTATGATTTGCAGCATCACGGATATGGCTGCAATAAAAAAGAACAGCCCGAAAAGCGTGTCTTTCTTCAATTTGGTTTGCTTTATCACCAAGAGTATGAGGCCAATTAGAAAGGGTAGGGAGGCGTAATAATACCAAGCCAGTCCGTGCACCAAGTATGACGGGTAGAAATGCAGTGCCGCCAAGTTGAATGGCACCACCAGTTTCACAAGGTAAGTGGCAAGCCCCGTGGTGAAGAAGAATAGGCGATTGACTGCGCCGTAATTTTCAGTGACTGCCATGATGGCATTGCCCGCACTTTGCGACAATATTGCCACGATGCCGAATACTATCGAGAGCGCAAAAAAAGGCAACTTGGCAATCACCGACTTAGCCGTCAACCGATATCCTTTATAGTAGTCGAAAACCAAAAACAGCAACGGTAGCGTTACTGCCGCCGATTTTGACAGCAGCGACAATACAAACAATATCAATGCAAAAACCAGGTTCGATTTCTTTTCCTGGCGGTTCAGGTAATCCAAATACAGGCATGTGGCCGAAAGATAAAATGCCGAATAAAGCACGTCTTTACGCTCCGATATCCATGCAACCGACTCCACATGCATGGGGTGAATGCCAAACAACAGCGCTACCGCAAAGGCCACAAACGTACTGCCTTGCAGCTTCATAATAACGCGGTACACCAACCAAGTGTTGAATACGTGCAGGGCAACATTCAGCAGGTGGTAGGGCAGCGGGTTGGTGCCGAACAAGTGGAACTCCAACCAGAATGTAATCGTGGTGAGCGGGTGGTAGTTGCCCGAATAAAAAGATGTGAAAATGGCCGTCACGCCACTCCAACTGAAATTGCGCAGGTAGGGATTGGTGGTGATGTAGTAATAATCATCGAGATAGGTAATCCCGCCAAAAATGGCTCTTAAAAACAGGATTGCGGTAATGGCGGGGGCCACCAATTGCAGCCAACTACCCGCTGGAGTGGGCGGTGCCACCGTTGCCGCTACCGGCTTACTGCGCGATATAGGGGCAACGGATGCCCTTTTGATGTTTTTTGCCATGGTAGAAGTACTGCCGATGTGAAGTTAAATAAATGCACCGGCTTGACAATAGCTATAGTGGGTTAAACAACACCGGGAAGAGTTATTGTGGCCGCTTCTCGGCCAATAATATCTTGATGTCGCCTATCATTCTGGAAACGTCTTTAGGATCCAAGCCATCATAAAAACCTCTAACTCGGCTCAATCCGTCTATCAATACAAAATGATTGTCGTGGATGAAGTCTTTGTCTATGCTCACGCCGGCCGTGTCTTGTTTGGCATTAATGAGATAGCTGTAGCGCGCCATGTCATAGAGTTGCTTTTTGTCGCCGGTTAAGAACATCCAGTGTTTGGAATCGGCTTTGTAGCGGCCACTATAAAGCTTCAATGCGGCAACCGAATCCTTGTTGGGATCTACGGTATGCGACAAAATCAACACGCGGTCGTCGTTCCTGAATTGCTCGTAAATCGCCTGCATATTGTTGTTCATCTTGGGGCACATGCCCATACAGGTGGCAAAAAAGTATTCGCAAACGCAAACCTTGCCTTTAATGTCCTGTTCGGTAATGGTCTGCCCGTCTTGGTTCTGGAACGAAAATGGCTGGATGTGGTGGTTCTGGTCGGCGAGGATGATGGGTAGGGCAGGCGTGTCTGCCAGGCTCTTCTGAATCATGGGTATCACTACTATGAAGAAAATGATGCTCAGCACGGTAAAGAAAACGGCGAGGACGATGGCGATGCGTTTGTTGGACATGTTGCGGTTGCTAGGTGCCAAGAAATCGGCAACGCAAAGTTAGGGTAAGCCGGCCAATCGCGGTTTGGAATTGACTCGCCGGTTTGGGCTTTAGACGGCATGGAGGGGCCAAGTCGATATAAAATGTTAATAATGAGTATGTTGCAGAGTTGCTGACTGCCATCTGTGTATTATTGAAAAAAATATTTGTAAATTGTTAACGTAAATTTAAAAGAAAAAATTAGATTTGACTTTCCGATACCCTTGTGCGACAACCGTTGGTTGTAAAAATTATTTGTGTAACGCAATTTTTTTTTGATGATATGGCGTTGAAGGTTTTGTTGCTGGAGGATGCCCCGGCAGATGCCGAAATCGTGCTGCGCGAACTTAAGAAGGGCGGTATCGATTTCGAGTCGAAGGTCATTTGTACGGAAGCCGGCTTCTTGGTAGCGCTCGACAATTTCAAGCCAAACTTGATTTTATCGGATCATTCCATGCCAGGTTTCAATTCTATTGAGGCTTTGGCCATTTGCAGGGCGCGCCAGTATGATGCGCCCTTCATATTGGTTACCGGGGCGGTATCTGAAGAATTTGCCGTGGAGTGTTTGAGATCGGGTGCCGACGACTATATCTTGAAAGACAAGCTCACTCGCCTGCCGGCCGCCGTAAAAGGCGCGCTGAAAAAATGGGATGCGGAACGTGCCCGGAGGCGTGCAGTAAAATCGCTGGAGGAACAGAACATTTTCATGAACCTGCTGCTGAAGTCTATTCCCGTGGCACAATATGTTTGCCGGAATGCCAGCCATGAAATGACCTACATGTCCAATAACATTTATGCGTTCAGCGGCTATCACCCCGACCAGTTTATGGATGACCCGGGTTTTTGGTACAGCATGATACACCCCGATGATGCCGAAAACGTGACTGAACATTTCCGTGGAATCAAGGAACGGCAAGAGTGTATTATGGAGTATCGCTGGAAGGTATCGGATGGTACATACCGTTGGATTTATGACCGCGCCAAAATCATCAAAACCGACACCGGTACCCCCTTCATTGCAGGTGCTATGATAGACATCACGCTGCGTAAAGAAACCGAAGAGAAGCTGATTGCCAAAAACAAAGACCTCAACACCTTTATTTACCGTTCCACCCACGACCTTCGCGGACCACTGATGACCATTTTGGGTCTTACCAACGTTGCACTCGATGAAGAAGAGATGAATCAACTGCGGAGCTACGTGATGATGATTGACGAGTGCACCCATAAACTCGACGATGTACTCTTGTCGCTTATTACGACAGTGTCTTTGGTGGATGCGGATTTGGAAGCCAAGGATGTTGATGTTTCAGAGATGGTGGATGCAATATTGTTCGACTGTAAAAATATCGATGGTTTTTCAGGTATAAGTTTTGAGCTTGATATGGCGGTGGAGTCAAGGCTCCAAATGGATGCCTTTGTACTGAATTCCATCTTCAAAAACCTAATTGAAAACGCGGTTAAATATTCCGACTTGGCAAGTCCCAACCCCTCGATAAAAATTGCAGCAAAAACGGACGAACGATACCTTTACTTTTCTGTGGACGACAACGGCATCGGTATTCCGGAGAGGATTATGGACCGTGTATTCGAAATGTTTTTTAGGGGCACCCAAGTTTGCAAGGGTTCCGGGTTGGGGCTCTATATCGTTAAAAATGCCGTCGAAAAACTAAATGGTACCGTAAAACTGTCCAGTGCAGGTAAAGGAACCCTTGCTGAAGTCAGAATACCGTTACCGGCTTAAAACAAATGATTACGAGCTACCTATGGAAGGTCACCACAGTTCAATAACGATAGGGCTTGCTGCACATGCCGAAAACCGTGCACCGTGTTACGTGGCCGTATCGGTTGAGATGGCGGTGATTACAGTATCCGACGCATTCCAAAAATTGACGGGTGCAGGCGGCGGCATATTCAGTGGCAGGTATTTAATGGAAGCCTTCCCCATATTGAAGCATCTGGTTTTGCCGATTTCGGGAATGTCGAAACTCGAAGAGGCCGTGGCAGCGGTGGCGAAGCACTGCGAAACCATGGTGGCAGAATTCGTCAGCGTCGAAATTCCCGACACATTGGGTACCCCAAGCCGCCGTTTTTGGACCATCAGGGTTGTACCCGTACTTGCCGATGCGCGCCACCTGCTGTGCGTCTATATTGCTATTGAAGATGTGACTGTGCTTGGTCGCTGCCGGCTCCTGCTCGACGAACTTCGCCACAACGTGGCTACACTGGAAAAAAACGAACAATCAACCTTGCGAAAATTGATGGCGGCAGAACAAAAATTCTTGAAAATATTCGAACTGTGTCCGGTGCCATTGTGTGCAGTTGCAAACACCGATGGCCGCATCGTGTTGGCCAACAGGGCCTTCGAAACAGCAAGCGGTGTCCGCACAGGAACTTGCACGGGGCTGTCCCTCACTGATGTCGGTTTTCAGGCCGATGCGCTTGTCACCGGAACGCTTCACGGCGCGCCTGCAAAGCCGGTAACATTCGATGTAGTCCTAAAGACCTCGGCAGGCACTGAAACACGGTTTCTGGCCTCTGCCGACTCGGCTGAAGTAGATGGCGCCGCTTGCATGCTGGTGGCATTTACAGATTTATCGGAACACAAGGCCAGGGAAGAAGACCTGTTGCGTTCCAATGCCTTCCTCGATATCGTTTTGGAGCACATCCCCGATACGGTTTTCGTCAAGGATGCGTCAAATTTGAAGTTCTTGAGGGTTAACAAGGCTGGAGAAAAACTCTTTGCCAAGAACAAGGAGCATATTGAAGGGCAAAGCAATTTTGACCTCTTCGATGCCGATACGGCCGAGAAGATGACCAAAGACGAAAAACAATTGTTGCTCACGGGGGGCATTAAGGAAACTGAAGCCCCCGTGACTACCGAAGCGGGTGAGAAGTGGATATATACCAAGAAAATACCGTTCTATCAGGACGGTCAACCCAAGTACCTCATAGGAATCGGCGAGGATGTCACGGAGCGCATTCGCCAGCAGGAAGCCGTATTGGCACTCAATAAAGAGCTGGAAGCATTCTCCTACTCGGTCTCTCACGACCTTAGGGCCCCGTTGCGTGCCATAACCGGCTATGCCCGCATGCTGGACGAAGATTATACCGACATACTGGATGGCGAGGGCCGCCGAATATTGCACTCCATCAGCGACCACGCCGAGAAAATGGGTTTGTTGATAGACAATCTTCTGGCATTTTCAAGACTGGGCCGCAAGGAGCTCAGTAAGAAGGAGACCGATATGGACGCCCTCGTGCGTAGGGCTGCCGACGAGGTCCTAAAGGCTACCGCAAGCCGTGCCAAATTGGTGGTTCAACGCCTCGATTCCGTCTGGGCCGACCCCGAACTCCTGACTCGGGCCTTGGTAAACCTAATAGACAATGCCGTAAAGTATTCTGCCAAAAAACCGGAACCGTTCATCGAAATTTCCTCAAAAAAAGAGGGTGGCGAAGTCGTATTCACCATTCGCGATAATGGCGCGGGATTCGATATGCGGTACTACGACAAGCTCTTTGGTGTTTTTCAAAGGCTACATACTGCCGATGAATTTGAAGGTAACGGTGTGGGTCTGGCCATAGTGCAGCGCATCATCAGCAAGCACGGTGGCAATTTATGGGCCGAGAGCGCAGTTGGTGCCGGCGCCACTTTTAGGTTTTCACTTCCCAACCACCTTTAAAATCAAGCAGCCGTGGTAGATAAAGAAATAGGCTTTTTGCTTGTTGAAGACAATCAAGGCGATGCAGATTTAGCCATGCGGGCACTGCGCAAAAAGTGTCCCGACCAGAGCGTGGTACACGTAAAAAATGGAGAGGAGGCACTCGATTTCATCTTCTGCAAGGGAGCCTATACCGGGCGCAATAGGCACAATCAGGCCGCGGTCATATTGTTGGATCTCAGCATGCCCAAAGTGGGGGGCATCGAAGTGCTGCGTGCCATCAAGGCCGACAGAGATACCGAATGGATTCCAGTAGTGGTGTTGACCTCTTCCAATGACGACCGTGATGTGGAGACTTGCTATGCACTCGGTGCCAATAGTTACGTGGTAAAGCCCGTCAATTTCGACTCCTATATTAGGGCCGTGGGAGACATTGCCCATTATTGGCAGTTGGTGAATAGGCCCCGCTCGCGGTAAGGCGTGTGCCTTTTGCAGGGTCGTCGACCATTGTTTATTAATCCGCTTTTTTTTGCACATTTCGTTCGCCGAGGGGTGGATAAACTACCGGTCGATACTTGGGAAACAGGTTGGGATAAGCTACCTTTGTAAGACAAAAATAGTCTGAAAAATTCTTTATTGCGGGTTCTTTCCATGAACCGGCGGTTGAAGTCGGCAACAGTTCGGCGCCCCCAACGGTTTAGGATCCGACCAATTTTTGAAAATTATTATGAGTATAGAAAATGAAAATTTGACTGCCCCGATGCCTGAATATGGTGCGGAAAGTATTACCGTGTTGGAAGGTTTGGAAGCCGTGAGAATGCGGCCATCCATGTATATTGGCGATACCGGAGTCAAAGGATTGCATCACTTGGTTTATGAAGTGGTGGATAACTCTATTGACGAAGCACTTGCAGGATACTGCAAAAACATTTACGTTTCCATTCATGTCGATAACTCTATAAGTGTAAAAGACGATGGTCGGGGTATACCTACGGGCATCATAGCCAAAGAAGGTAAGTCGGCACTCGAAGTAGTGATGACGGTGCTCCATGCAGGTGGCAAGTTCGACAAGGATAGCTACAAGGTGTCCGGCGGTTTGCACGGGGTAGGGGTGAGCTGCGTGAACGCACTCAGTTCGCGCCTTCACGCTACCGTATGGCGCGAAGGAAAGACGTTTGAACAGGTTTACGAAAAAGGGGTGCCTATGTTTGCAGTTCGTGAAGTCGATGAGGCATCCGAGCACACGGGCACTATGGTTCATTTCAAGCCCGATGGCTTGATATTCAAGGATTTGGTGTACCGCCGCGAAATCTTGGCCGGACGACTTCGAGAATTGTCTTACCTCAATAAAGGCATTAAGATTACCCTCACCGACGAACGTGAATCCAACGACGACGGTACCTTTAATGTAGAGCACTACTACAGCGAAGGCGGTATCGTAGAATTCGTCCAAATGCTGGACCGTAACGGCAAGCGGGACCCCTTGCTGCCGGAGCCGATTTATGTGGAAGCCTACGATAAGGAGAACAATGTCGCGGTAGATGTCGCATTGTCTTACAACACGTCCTACAACGAGAACATTTTCTCCTACGTCAACAACATCAACACTATCGAAGGCGGCACTCACGTTGCCGGGTTCCGCCGCGCCATTACCCGCGTATTCAAGTCGTATGGCGACAAAAACAAGTATTTTGAAAAAGCCAAGGTAGAGATTACCGGCGACGATTTCCGTGAAGGTTTGAGCGCCATCATCTCCATCAAGGTGCCCGAGCCCCAATTTGAAGGCCAAACCAAAACCAAGTTGGGCAATAACGAAGTGATGGGAATTGTGGACGTGTCGGTGAGCCGGGTATTGGAAGCCTATTTGGAAGAGCACCCAAAAGAGGCCAAAACGATTATCGACAAGGTGATTCTTGCGGCTCAAGCGCGTGCCGCAGCCCGCAAGGCTCGTGAAATGGTGCAGCGCAAAAGCGTACTCACCGGTGGCGGGATGCCCGGCAAACTGGCCGATTGCTCCGAACGTGACCCCTCCAAATGCGAACTCTACCTCGTGGAAGGGGACTCGGCGGGTGGAACGGCCAAGCAAGGTCGCGACAGGTCCTATCAGGCCATTCTGCCGCTTCGCGGTAAGATTCTGAACGTGGAAAAGGCGCAGGAATATAAGATATATGAGAACGAGGAAATCAAGAACATGTTCACCGCCCTTGGTGTGAGCATAGGTACTCCTGAAGACCCCAAAGCACTCAACCTTACGAAACTACGCTACCATAAAATCATCATCATGACGGATGCCGACGTGGACGGTTCCCACATCGCCACGCTCATCCTGACGTTCTTCTATAGGTACATGACCGATTTGGTGCTACAGGGTTATGTATACCTTGCCCAACCACCGCTTTACCTCGTTAAGCGTAGCAAAGAAGGCATCTATGCATGGACCGAAGAAGACCGCAAGGCCGCCATCTTGAAACTGGCCAATGGGCGAGAAGATGCAGTAACGATTCAGCGATACAAGGGTCTTGGTGAAATGAACGCGGAACAATTGTGGGACACGACAATGAACCCCGCCACGCGCACGTTGAAATCCGTAGTGATAGACAGCCCGGCAGAAGCCGACCGTATTTTCTCGATGCTGATGGGTGACGAAGTTCCACCGCGCCGCGAGTTTATTGAAAGTCACGCTAAGTATGCAAGAATAGATATTTAATTATTTTTTATTGCAAAATATGTAATAGTGCCGGTTTTTAAATAATTGGGTAGTGGTTAATTCGTTAACGAATTAACCACTACTTTTTTGTGTCCATTTTTCGGGTGTGTATGGCGAATTTCAGTGGTTAAGGCGTCGCTATTTAAAAGACCTTGTTATATTTACAATGACAAACTTACCGTGGTCATGACGGTAGCGCAGCGTTTTAGGACTTGCGAGATATTGGTTAGGCATTTCCAAAGTGGCGAAGATGCCGGAGTAGTAGTAACGGCGGAGGTTGAGGATAGCATTGAAGCCGACATCAACGACAAGAAAGATACTCTCGCCACCAAGGCCGACATGGGTGAGCGGCGGGGTGAACTGGGCGCGTTGAACCCGGATGTTCGAGCGTCGAAAGCCGATGGCGTTGCAAAGAAAGCCGATATAGGGGCCAGCCTTAAAGGCGAATAGCATTATATGAAAGCAGATATCGGAGTTTTGAAGGTGGACGTCGCGGAATTGAAAGTTGATGTTATAAAACTACGGGACGATTCCACTAAATTTCAATTGAATATGGAAAAGCGCTTCAGCCAACTTACGGTCTGGGTGGTGGGTACGGGTATTGGGTTGGCAGGAATTAGATGACCTCCGGATTTAACGGCCGCCCTTTATCATTTTCCGTTATAAATTAGCTCTATTATTTAAATCCTTGAAATTTTTCATCATTGCTCCAAATACAAACTCCGAAAAATCCTGCTTGAATTCGGCATTATCTTGGAACAGCTTAAACACCTCAAAGTTTGAATTAATGTGGTTTATAAGCTTATCTGCAAGCACTTTGTCTAAGGTGATTCTAGCATTTTGATTGTCTGAATGAGAGAAGGCATTAACAAATTCTTGGTCGTTGGCGACATC
>CAIVHI010000160.1 GCA_903905685.1 uncultured Bacteroidota bacterium
AATGCCAACTGTTGCCGGCTTTACAGATATGAACGTCTATAATGACAGCACATCGGCAAGCATCCTAATGCTGTCCACTTATGGTCGGGGTGCGTGGGAGTGCAATATTTTCAACAATTACCCGCCGTCGGGCATGTTTGCCTCAAATAAGCAGCAGTTGTGCGTTGGCGATACAGTTGTCTACCAAAAGGATGCATACGGTTCGGTTGCTTCTTTCCAGTGGTTGTTTCCGGGTGGCATCCCCGCTACCTCCACTGCCGATAGCCCAATGGTTATTTACGCGTCTTCGGGGCTCTACAATGCCACCTTGATCTTAACGGGCACCTATGGCAACGACACCATAAAGTATTCCAACTACATCAATGTGTCTGCCGGCGATACCGGTAGTTTTGTGGAAGGCTTCGAAGAATCATCTTTCCCTCCAATAGGCTGGACCCAACAATCTGCCAGTGGCCTTACGTGGGCTTGGGCCGACAGTATTGGCGGCTATGGGGCGAGTTTGCACAGTGCCTATTTCAACAATTTCAATAATGATGCGGGCGGCAACCACGATCGTTTCATCCTACCTCGCCTCGATTTGACTTTTGCGCTTTCGGCATACATGAAGTTTGATGTGGCATACTCATATTATCCCAGCTATAAGGATTCCTTGTTGGTAGATGTGTCCACCGATTGTGGGCGTACGTTTACTACCGTCTATATCAAAGACTCCAGCATACTGGCCACTGCTCCCGATACCACCCAGTTTTTTGTGCCGTCGGCCACAGAGTGGCGCACCGATTCGGTGAACCTGAATGCGTTCTTGGGCAATAGTGTGGAAGTCGCATTCGACAATGTGGGGCATTATGGGCAGAACATTTATATTGACAATGTCGATATCATGGTTGTCAACCCGCCGTTGGGGCTGGCCAATACCCAGTCAAAGGCGTTTCAGGCATATTGTTTTCCAAATCCGGCCTCTAACGAATTGAACGTGGCTTACAATGGCATGCCTGTCGGCAAGATGACTTTGGCGGTGATGGATATCGCGGGGCGCGTACTTCGAGAGCAGGATTTCCACATCGCAGCGAGTGCAGGCACGGTGTCGGTGCCCATCAATGATTTAGCTATCGGTGCCTATTTTGTCATAGTTTCCGGTGCGGGCCAAGAGCAGCACCTGCGGTTTGTCAAGTTGTGATGCACCATGGCCGGCACTTAAGCCCGTCAACGGTCGTCAATTCATTTTTATACGTGGTGTATTTGTGCAATTTAGAAAGTATTATAATATGTTGTAGTGCGTTCTTCATTGCACCTAAAGGGCTGCTTTCTGCTAACATTGATAGAAGGTTCCTCGAATTAACGGTTAAAGCAAATTCCTGAAAAAAATTCACGATTTATAGCTTATTCAAAACAAAATTTGTACATATAAAAAATGTAAATTTTTAATATTGAAAGAAAATTTATTTTATTTGCAGAAATCCGGGTCGACCGTCTGATTTATGCTTTTCAATTCTTTCATATTTCTCGTGTTTTTACCCATAGTATTTGCCTTGTACTGGTGGGTGTTCAATAAGACGCTGCGTATTCAGAACTTGTTCGCGCTATTGGCGAGCTACTTGTTTTACGGCTGGTGGGACTGGCGATTTCTGGGGCTCTTGATTTTGTCTACTCTTATTGACTACTATTTCGGTTTCAAGGTTTACAACGTTGCCGACCATAAAAAGAAGTTGTACTTATGGCTGAGCGTGGCTAACAACTTGTTGGTTCTCGGTATATTCAAGTATTACAATTTCTTCATTGTCGAGACCCAGACGTTTTTGGGTTCTGTAGGTTTGCATTTTTCTCCTTACCTCTTGAAGCTGGCGCTACCCGTTGGGATTTCGTTTTACACATTCCATGGCATGAGCTATGTCTTCGATATCTATCGGAACAAGTTCGACCCGGTAAAGAGTTTTGTCGACTATGCCCTGTTTGTAAGTTTCTTCCCTTTACTCGTTGCAGGCCCTATCGAGCGCGCCTCGCATTTGTTGCCCCAGTTGCAAACCAAGCGCACCTTCCGTTACGGCCAGGCCTTGGAGGGGTTGAGGCTCATGCTTTGGGGCATGTTCAAAAAGGTCGTCATTGCAGACTCGCTGGCACAAGTGGTAGACAAAACTTTTGAACATTATCAGACTACCGCGGGCTCCACGCTCCTCGTTGGAATCGTTCTGTTCTCCTTCCAAATATATTGCGATTTCAGCGGCTATTCCGATATCGCCCTAGGAACTGCCAAGTTGTTCGGAATCGAATTGTTATCCAACTTCAGGTTCCCTTACTTCTCTCGCGACATTGCCGAGTTTTGGCGCAGGTGGCACATATCGTTGTCTTCATGGTTTAGAGACTATCTCTATATCCCGCTCGGGGGGTCAAAAAACGGCAAGGCTAAGGCCATAAGGAACACGTTCATCATTTTTCTTGTAAGTGGTTTTTGGCATGGCGCCAGTTGGAATTTCATCTTTTGGGGCGGCATTCACGCCTTGTTGTTTTTGCCATTGTTATTGTCCCGTGCGAACAGGGTGCATGTGGGCACCGTGGTTGCTGAGAACCGCACGCTGCCCAACTTCAAGGAATTGCTGCAAGTCTTGTCCACGTTCGCATTGGTTACGTTTGCATGGATATTTTTTAGGGCAAAGACGCTTTCCATCGCCATAGGATACATTTCAGGAATAGGCAAACATTTTTTTTCGAAGCCCGCAAACCTTGTCATGTTCCTCTATGTAGTGCCTTTGATAATTGTAGACTGGTATTTGAGGCATAGTGAGCGGGTGCTGAAGGTGCCCAAGAATAAGTGGTTGCGCTATTCGGCTTATTACACACTGGTTCTGGTTACCCTATACAAATTTGGTGGAAACAGCAGCTTTATATACTTCCAATTTTAACGATGAAAAAATTTATTGTAAAAATCTGCATATTCTTGCTGCCCTTGTTCGTGGCATTGGGGTTGCCTGTTGCGGTGCTGTATAAGTCGGGCGACGCATTCCGGTCCATGAAATCCGTCATCAAGAATAACGGGAATTACTTGATAGGTCTGCAATACACCCAGCGCAACTACCACTTTTTGAAATTATTCGATGTGGCATCGTTCCCCAAACGCACCGTCATGGCCTTGGGCTCTTCACGCTCGCTGGAGTTTCGCGACAAGATGTTCCACACATCGTTTTACAATGCGGCCTTTACGATACACGGAGTGTCCAATTTTTTGTCCTTCATGCAGAACGTCAAGAAAGATAAGTATCCCGACATCCTTATCATCAATGTAGACCAGTTTCATTACGCGAAAATAAAATCTACGGTTGACGCGGAGGATTTCAGCGAAGGCGGCAAGTATACCACCGATGAAAAGCTCACCGTCAAAATCAATACTTATTTCGATGTTTACACCGACTATATTTTTAAACCTTCAGCTCTTAAAACGGTATTGTTGAATGGTGACGACCGCTTTTTCGGCTTAGGTGCAGTCATGACCCATTCGGGCATTCGAAACGACGGCAGTATGTGTTATGCTTCGCGCGTGCGCCGACTGATGAATAACGACACGGCCGATGGAGAATCGGGTTTTTCGGATGCCCACCGGCGCATTCGCGACAATTTCGGGAAGGTATTCGCTTATGCCGATTCCATTGATGTAAAACAGGTAATCTATTTGCGCAATTTTTTGAAATTTTGTGCGGATAACAACATCAAGGTAGTTGCCTTTTTACCTCCTTTCGCCGATGAAGTATACGACCAAATGAAAGCATCTGGGAAATATGCCTATGTAGAAGCCGTATATCCCGCGTTGCGACCTGAATTTGACAAGTACGGTTTCGAATTTTATGACTTTACGAGGCTCGCAGCCATTGGTGGTGCAGATTCCGAAATGATAGACGGCTTGCACGGTTCTGAGTCCATTTATGCCCGCATCTTGTTGGGGATGACGGGTAGGAATTCCGTGTTGAATGCCGTTTGCGATACTGCAAAACTAAAAGGGGAATTGGGCCGACGCATAAACCGGTACTCGGTATATGGAGATTGACATGGAATCGGTAGTGGGAGATTTGGATTCCTGAAAATCGGCGAATGTAAATGGCAGTTGCATTGGCGGCCCTCCTTTGCATAAAATGCTCTGACATACTCGGCAATTGTCCTTCAACGTTGCATAAGGCTTTTACTCCCGATTAATAATATCGACCTTTTCTTCAATCCTACAATTGAAGAGATAACCAAATTGATGAAAAATTCAATTTGCTGCGCGCGCTGCGATAAGAAATCCGTACTTTTATGCACAGGAAGTATTTATAGCAGCATTGACTGACAAAACACATTTTATGGGAAATCTTTGGAAAAGAGCAACTATTGCCATTCTTGCATTTGCCGCCGCATTTAGCCCCTGGGTTGCGACAGGCCAAACCTATTGTACGACCAGTCTGGGAGGCAGTCCCTACGATAGCCCGATTGACAGCGTATACATTGCAGGCACGACACTGAATAACCCAACTCCCGGAAATCCCAATATCTATACAGCTTTCCCGGCTTCCGGTACTACAACCGCCACTTTTATTCAAGGGCATTCTTATACCATCACCGTCAACGCCGGTACGTTCTCGTCCTCCAACATGGGCGTTTGGATTGATTTTGATGCCAATGGGGTTTTCGACCCGTCGGAATATATTTCCGTAGGTGCATATGTTCCCGGGTCATCCTCGGCCACTTTCACAGTGCCGGCTACGGCCCACACAGGGCTCACCGGATTACGGGTGCGCACGAGCGACTCGTACTACGGAACAATGGGTGCATCTAATGCGTGCAGTTTTTTCAATACAGGCGAAACAGAAGACTACTGGGTAACCATCGATACTTCGGCACCTTGCGTGGGCATTCCTGCACCCGGTGTTGTGAGCGGGCCCGACTCCGTTTGTCCCGCCCAAGGTTTCACGCTGTACCTTACGGGTGCCACGTCGGCCGTCGGCATAAGTTACCGGTGGGCGTCCAGAACATCGGGTAGTGGCCCCTTCACAACGATTTCCGGGGCTACATCTTCAAGCTATACCGCATATGGACTTGGAGCCACCACCCAGTTCAAAGCCTATGTTTCTTGTTCGGGCGGTGGAAACGACTCCACTGCCGCGTTCACGGTTGGCACCAGTGCCTTCATCAATTGTTATTGCGGAGATTCGGTAACCTTGGGTGGCACTTACTTCTATTCGCCTATCGATAGTGTATCCATAATAGGAACCACACTCAACAACAGTACACCTTTCGATCCCAGTACGTTTACGGTCTATCCCGCATCCGTTTCTACCACCGCAACCTTGCAACAGGGTGTTTCCTACAGCATTGTCGTAAAGGCCATGGACTATTACAGTGACCCCGCGGATATCTCGATGTGGATTGATTACAATCGCGACGGCGTGTTTGAAGCATCCGAATGGACGCAGGTCGGAACTTTTAGTTACACCGATGCAGTGGCAACGTTCACCGTGCCAACCGGGGCCTTAACAGGCGTTACCGGTATGCGTATCAGGTCATCAACAAGTTACTACGCCACTTTGGGAGCCGATAGCGCCTGCTCCCATTTGTTCTCGGGGGAGACCCAAGACTACTTCGTAACTATAGATACTACATTGCCCTGCTCCGGTATGCCTGCCGCCGCAGTAATAGGAACATCCAGAGATTCTGCATGTGTTGCAGATACCTTTGGCCTCACGACGTCTGGATACACCATGGCAGCCGGCCTTACGTTCCAATGGTTGTCGCGCCCATCGGGTGTCGGCTCGTTCGTTGCTATTCCGGGTGCCACAGCGCCCATGTATATGGTATCCGGGATGACGGGGTCAACCGACTATGAATTGCAGATAACTTGCACCGCAGGTGGATTTTCTTCGATGTCCAATATCGTTACCGTCCTTGCAAAGTCGTTCATCAACTGCTATTGCGACTCCGGCACACTGGGTGGTATGTATTTTTATTCCCCAATAGATTCTGTAACCATTTTCGGCACCACTTTGGTCAACAACATGGTGTCAAATTTCAACAACTATTCCATTTTTCCAGCAAGTGGCAATACCACCGCCTCCTTGCAGCAGGGCATGACTTACACCATTCAGATTGGTGCCCCTTCATTCGATCCTACTTCTATAGGTCTTTGGATTGATTACAACCATAATGGGGTCTATGAGCCATCGGAATACTCGGTGATAGCGACTTCCGAGACGTCGATGGCCACAGCCAATTTCACGGTGCCCCCAACAGCACTTACGGGCCTCACCGGCATGAGGCTACGGTCTATCGACAATTTCGCTGGTCCATTGGGCTCGGGAGATGCGTGCACCTACGAAAATTCGGGTACTACCGAAGATTATTACGTCACCATAGACACTACATTGCCGTGTACCGGTATGCCGGGGGTCGGGAGTATCTCAGGCCCCGATAGCGTATGTGTTGGAGACTCATTTACTGTGATGCTCCCCGGTTATGTATATATGGCCGGTCTTAGTATACAGTGGCTTTGGGCTCCATCAGGAACGGGTACCTATAGTGCAATTCCCGGTGCCAATTCACCCGCTTATTCATCGAGCGGTATAGCAGCAGCTACCGATTTCAGGGTAGCAGTTACTTGTACCGCAAGTGGGCTCACCGATACTACTGCCGTCCACTCCGTCACGCTCAACAATCCGTTACACTGCTATTGCTCGCCCATGACGGGTACACCGTTGGTCTATTTCAATGGAGATGACGATATGTTGGGTGCCACCATTTCAGGAACCACATTTGCCCCTTCAGGATTTACTGTTCCGTCGGCCACCGGATATGTACAATTACCGGCTACGGTGTCAGTAAATACTGCTGCACTTACCATGGGCAACACGTATCCCATTTCGGTGTCCATAGATTCCAATGTGTTTGCTGTGTATTCGGTAGGAGTTTGGGTGGATTTCAACCATAGCGGTACTTTCGATGCATCCGAGTTTTTCAACCTTAACCCCGATATGTCTACTACGGGCTATCCCGGAACCTTCATGGGGAACATTTCGGTTCCTACTTCGGCGATGCCAGGCGTAACCGGCATGAGGTTGGTAGCCAATGAAGACGGTATTACCAATAGTGCCGGAGCCTGTATGCAGGTATTGACCGGTGAGATTGCCGATTTCTTAGTTACGCTTGTGG
>CAIVHI010000161.1 GCA_903905685.1 uncultured Bacteroidota bacterium
CAAACGCCACCCGATATCGAGTCGGTTAAGGAAGCTGAGGTTCCCAAGCAGATAGTCGTTCCTCCCAATATCGCTCCTGCATGAGGTAGTGGGTTTACGGTGACCGGGAACAACGCAAAGGTTGTACCGCAGCTATTGGTGTCGGTATAAGAAATGGTAGCGGTACCGGCGCCCGCAGCAGCCCATACTCCCGCACCGGTTACTGTTGCAATAGCGGTATTGGAACTCATCCAAGTACCACCCGACACGGAATCGGAAAGTGTTGCCGAAGCACCAACGCACAACGCCGAGGTACCGGAAACGGCACTTACCGCCGGCGGCGCACTCACCGTTACGGGGAATGTTGCATAGGCAGTGCCGCAACTGTTGGTTGCGGCGTAGGAAATCACGGCAGTTCCGGTTGCGCTTGGGGTTACAACACCTGTGCCGCTAACAGCCGCAACCGATGTATTGCTCGACGACCAAGTTCCTAACGTAACTGTATCGGTCAAGGTTGCGGCGGTGCCCAAGCAGAGGCTGGTGGTTCCTGTAATGGTTCCCGCATTTGCCGCAGGCTTCACCACAATGGTTTTGGAAACCGTAGCCACGCCACAGGTGGTCGACAATGTGTAGGATATGGAGGCCGTACCGGGGGATATTCCGGTAACTGCGCCGCCCGTAACGGATGCTATAGTAGACGCCCCGCTGGTCCAAGAACCGCCACCGACGCTGTCGGAGAAGGTGACTGTTGAGCCCGCACAGACGGAATCGGCACCGGTAAGGGGAGCCACGCCAACGGGCGGCATCACGGTAAGGCTCACCGGAACGCCCGCACCAACGTAGGCGCCATTGGTTACATAAACAGTGGCGTGGTAAACGGTAGTACCGGTAAACCCGACAAGGGTGCTCGGTATGGTATAAGGAATGGAGCTGCCCAGAACGGTGGACGGTACATTGGTAAAGCCGGCGGCAAGTGCCGCACTATCCCAAACAATGGAATAGGCGGATGCAGAGCCTCCCAAAGATGTAATCGGTTGGGTGGTGGTGGTGCCGAGACAGCCCGAGGGAGCCGCGCCCAGGTTGATGATGGGGAGTACCTTGATATAAAAATCGACCACGCTGCCATAGCCGCTGCCGCATGGGTCGGAATAGAGGGAAGAGGAAGATTCGCCAATAGCTACGCGCATCACGGTGAAGCCGCCGCGTGCGGTAGCCGGTACCGTGAAGGTGCCGGCATAAGTGCCGCCGGTGCCGGCAATGGTTTGAGCTGTCAGCAACTCCTCAGTAGTCGAGTCTCCAAATACATAAGAACCATTCCAATCGGTCCAAATCGATGAGTAATAGGTTGTGCTGTAGGTGGATGGATTGGCGACCGTATAGCTTATTGTGGCGCCTGGGGCTGTCGTGATGCCTATGGAGGCAACTTTGCTGCGGTATGCCGCAACTTGCGAGTAGCCGGAGATGTTGGAAAGGGCCCCTGTAGTGGTAAAGCCCACACCATCGCCGCTCGAAGTGGCCGACGGCACACAATAGGGATATGGCAGCACCGTTACGGGATAAGGCGTTGACGATGCCGTGCAACCGTACCCATTGGTTTCTACATATTGAATGCCGACCGACCCTGCGGCAACCCCGGCCACTATTCCTAAAGAATCAACCGAAGCGACTGTAGCATCGCCCGATACCCAAGAGAACGTAACCCCTGAGGAGGAATCGGAAAGTACGATCGTTTCGCCCACAAAAACCGTATCGGGGCCCCAAGGGGTGGGGATGCCGGTGGGAAGCGGACGGATATGTATGGTTGACGGTGCCGATACGGCCGATAGTCCCGACGCAGTGCAAGTGGTTTGTACTTCAAAATAGGTGGTGCCGTAAAGTGTGGGTGTGAAATAATAGGCATTGGTGGCACCCGCAATCAGGGTATATGGCCCGGCTGCACTTGCTACGGAGCTGTACCATTGGTAGGTTAAGCCTGCTGCAACCGTGCCGCCCGTCAATGTAACGGTGGTGGAGCCGCTGTCGCAAAATGAAGTGTCTGCCGCAGTGGCCGTGCCCGATGCCGGTGTTCCCGTACAGGGTGTTGAGGGAAGCACAACAACATCGAAAGTATCGGAAACCGAGCATCCGAATGCATCGGTAACAGTATAGGCGTAGAGGCCGGAGTCGGCGGTAATCGTAGTTGATATCGTTGGGTTTTGAATAGTGGAAGTGAATGACGACGGGCCGCTCCAAGCATAGCCAAATGGCGCCACGCCCGCAGAAACGATTCCTCCCGTGAGCAACAGGCTGGTGCCTGCAACAACGGGTGCACTTGAGCTGGGTGCGCCTACCGTAAGGGCCGGGCCAAACTGGGCATTCAAGGCTGCACCTGAGTTGATGCTCCAAGTACCGCCCGTCGACGTGCCGCCCCAACCGCATAGGTAGAACGTGGCAGTCTGTCCCGCACACAAGGTGGCGGTGCCCAGAAATGATGGGGAGGGGCCGGCTTCCGAGGCATCGAATACGGTGGGTGCACCGGTGCCGACGGTATATAGCAGCCCGAAGGTGTTGGGTCCGGTGGTGCTGGCTTGCCCCGTAATGGACAGGCCCGTTATCTGCAATTCGGTAGAGCCGTCGTTGGTGACGGTGAAGGAGACATACTTGTTGTTGGCAAACGCAGTGGCGGCCGAGGTTGTGCCTGCTACAAACCAGTTCTTGGAGTTGTAGCGGTTGCTGCCCGCATTGTAGAGCACTCCCGAACCACGGTTCCACTCAGAGATATTCACTGCCGCCGACCCCGGCGTTGTGCTTGCCGGAAGCGGCGAATAGTTGGACGGACCCGCCGCCGTAGTGGTGTTGGTGCCACCCCAGGTGAGCGGGCTGATAGACGTTTGGGCAGTGGCAGAAAGGCCTGCACCCACAAACAACAGGAATACCTGAAACAGGCGCAATGAAAACTTGGACAACATGGCTATCGCAATTAGGAATCAACCGAAATACTCGGTCGCCAAAATTGCGATAGCAGTGTAACCTGAATACGAAGCCGCCGTTATTATAAAAATAAGTTTGCGTTAAACCTGCGCGCGGTTATGTTGCACAATTTGCCATATATGTCGGATGTTTCAGCCATCCAAAAAAGCAGAATGGGTTGCGCCAAGCCTTGGCACAACCCATTCGCGTATCGTCAAATTGGCTTATTGTTTTACGACCACCATTTTTTCCTTGGCGGCAATGGCGCCGTTTACGGCTACTTCAACAATGTAGGTGCCCATGGGCAGATTGCCGAGGGTCAAGGAAATCGGCGCTCCGGTATTTTGTACATTCGATTGTTGCCATGCCATGCGACCGGCAATGTCCACTACGCGGATGTCCACATTCTTGTCCGCAATGTTGTTCAGTGCAATGGTGAACGTGCCGTTGTTGGGATTAGGTGCCACCTTCACGGAATGGGTGGTGAACGGAACGGTTGAAACCTCGGTAGGCAAAAGGGCTTTCCAGAGGCTTCGGCCATAAGTCGCAGCCCAAAGTACCCCGGCTCCATAGTCGAATTCCAAGTCGGTAACCCGAACTGCCGGCATCCCTGCCGAGTTCATGACCCAAGATGTCATGGTGCTGTCGCGGTAGAAAACACCGATATCGGTACCTGCATACATTTCGCGGGTAATCTTGTTCATAGCCAAGCAATGTACGGGGACATCAGGGAGGCCGGCGTCGAATGTCTGCCAGCCCGAAGTGGGGTTGTATTGCGCAACGTGGTTGGCGCCGTAGCCCGCAAACGAAACCCAAAACTGGTTTTGGTTCCTGGGGTCCACTTTGAGGTCGGTGATGTATTTGGAAGAATAAGGTACGGTGATGGAGCTCCAAGAGCCGCCCATGTTGTGCGTGACGTGCACCGGCGTTCCGGAGCCGTCTTCGGTAGCATAGACCGTATTGGAGTCTGCTTCAGACGGTACGACTTTTTCAAGATTGTTGCCGCCCGAACTGAGTGCCGGCGAAATGGCGTTCCAAGAGTTGCCTTGGTCGCAAGAGCGGTATACCATTTGGTAGCCGGTGAGCACGCAGGTGTGGCAAGACGGTTCGAGCACATAGGGGGTTACCCATGCACCGGTACCTTCCACAGATCCGGGGATATTGGCCGAAATGTCAACCGCCGTAAGGTCGGGTTGAGCGGCCGTTGGGTTGATGATGTCCAGGAAGCCGCCATCAGACGATGTATAGGCAACGGTGCTGTCCACAAAATCCAGTTGGCAGGCCATGCCGTCGCCGCCATCGGCTTCTTCAAACAATCCCGGACGAACGAGTTTGGACCCTACGTCTTGTGCGCCTGCCACAACGAAGTTGGCCACGCTACTCGCTGCAACCGAATAGAACTCGGTGATGCCCAAGCCATTGGTCAGGTTTTGCCAAGTGCCTGTTGCTGTAGGTGTATATGAACTATAGATACCGCCATCGTTGGTCTCGAAAAACCGGGTAGGGCAAAGCGGATTGTAGCCCATAAAATGTTTGTCGGCATGCACCACAATGACGCCACCCGCCATACCGGTCCACTGGTTCATGATATTCCAAGTGCCACCTCCATTGGTTGAAGTCCAGCCATTCACGCCACCAATAAAGACCCGATTGGAATCCAATGGGCTGATGGCTATCGGCAAATCATACCAGCCTTGTCCGCCACAGTCCGATGCGTCGGCATTCCAACCCAAGAGGTCATGGTTGCCGGTGCAGCTTCCGGTATATAATTCGGTAAAGGAACCGCCCTTGTTGCTCGATTTGTAAATGCCGCTCAAGCCTTCAGGATTGGAGCCGGTAACGTTCGAGGTCAACAGCATCACCACATTGGGTGCAGCCACAGTAACGGCAACCGATACACGGTCTACCGAGGAAAGCGAGGTTGTTGCGGTCCAAGTCATGCCTCCGTCTGTAGATCGGTAGAATTGGGCCGATGTGGAGGTTGATGACAATGTTCCGGCATAAACTGTTGCAGTGTCCGACGGACGGTACACAAGCTGTGTGAAGTTGCCGGCATTCGCGAGTGTCCATGTGGCACCACCATCGAAAGAACGGTATACGCCCGCCGTGGTTCCCAAAATCAAGGAGTTCGTATCCAACGGATTCACCAAGATGGAATTGGCGATGTTCATCAGCGAGTCGGCCCAAGTCATACCGGTGGTCATCCAAGTGGCACCTCCATCATAAGATTTGAGCAAACCCATCCCGAAATAATCTTGGCCATCGCGGTCGCCTGAGCACATATAGACCGTATTGGCGTTGAGTGGATTGTATTTCAAGTCGCTCACACTCAAATCGGGAAGTTGGTCGGTAAGGCAGGTCCAGGAAAGGCCGTTGTTCGTGGTCTTCCAGGCACCGCCGCCGGGCGAGCCCACCAGGAAAGTGTTGGAGTCGGTGGGGTGGAATGCCACCACACTCAATCGCCCTACTCCTGAACCTGCACCGTCGGCAATGAATGCTCCCGAGGAATCGGGACCTTGGAACGTCCAAGTGAGCGGCGATGACGACGTGGTTCGTTGCGTAGACCGGCCCGAGTTGGCTTGCCTATACTTCATGTACTCGGCATATGTTTTGGCGGGCGACACCAAGTAGCCCTTACTGTCGGTATGGCGCTCCCAATACCACACCCATTTATTGAAACGGTAATCGATATCTTTCTCGCCCTTAACGGCTTTCATGACGTCCCAAGCACCTTTCACATCCACTTTGTCGTTGTCGTTGTGGAGGGCAAAGTGGTCGCTGTTCTTGTAGTCGGCAATGACGTCCAACAGTTTGACGGCCCTATTGGTTTCCTTAACCACAGGCTGCGCAACTACTGCGGCAGACGCGAAGGAACAGGCACCTAAGAATAGAAAAAGTCTCTTCATCTTCTGAATATTTTTTGACGCGTTTTATGCGGCATAATAGCCTAAAGCAAAGCTAATCAATTGCGGAAAAATTGCAAAAAGTTTTAAGATTTGGGGCGCCGGTTGAGGCTGGAACACCGATGGCTGTGGCAATCGACGAGCCTACTCATCCCTTTCGGCAGGTTGGTTTTCTAAATCATCTAAGTCTTTGTAGATTAGCGCTCCACTAACCAATGGGCGGCCAATATGGTTATCAACCTTCAACAAAGCGGTTCCATGTTCCGACCGTTGCGAGTCCCGATTTGTTGTATTGCGGCAATAATCGCCTTGCCCCTCATCCACAACTCGGCATACGCACAGGGTAAGAGGAAGCCCGGGTATTTGGTAACCAACGGCAACGACACGCTACGCGGACGAATTGCCTATATCGAGAAAACCAAGTGTCCGAAACGGGTGGAATTCATAGCCCAACACGACCGCGTGAAACATACTTACCGCCCGGGCGAGATCAAGATGTTTGAGGTAGATGGGCCGAATCAGAAATTCTACTTCAAGACCGCGAAAGCCCGATTGGACCTATCGGTGGAAACCGCCGACTTCGCCACGCAACATCAGGAGCCGGAGCTGAAGGAACGCCTGTTTTTCGCACAACTTCTGGCCGATGGTCCCAGGGCACTCTACTTCTACCAAGACACCAACGTCTTGAAAAAACACTACCTCATAGAATTTCCAAAGGACACTTTTGTCGATTTGGCCCACAAGTTGTACTATGACTCGTTCGAAGTGTATGGCAACCGCTATCGGTCTTACGACTACTCACACCTCTATAAACGGCAACTTGCCCGGATTTTTGCTGCCTGCAATGGGAAGCCCGATACCAATGATTTGCAATACTCAGCAAAAACCTTGATACCCTATGTGAGGAGGATGAACACCGACTGCGGAGGGGCAAGCGGAAGCGAATACTCCTATAAAGCCGACCGCACCCTCTTGCAATGGGGTGTGGAGGCCGGTGCGGCCAACACCGCTTTCGCGGAAAACGGCGACCCACAAGGCACCTTCGGTACCAAGTTTCAAAGTTATTCGGGTGCCGAATTGGGCCTTTATGCAGGCTTCGTTGCGCCCAATACCGAGAAAAGGGGATGGGCGGAACTGGAGCTGCTGTATGACTCCTACCATACATCAAGCGAGAAAATCGCCAACTTCCTTGGCGACCGGAGGTCTTATGCCGATATGGCCTACCTCCGCAGCCAAATTTCGTTTCGGTACATCTATCCTTATCTCAAGGTGAAGCCCTACTTGCTGGCCGGATTCAGCTTCGGGTTTGCCACGAGAATGCACGTCTACAGCCAAATTGAAAGCAATTGGATCAATCCCAACACACAACAAATTGCGGTGCCGGCCCGCAATTTGGAAATGGGCTACTACCTGGGTTGCGGTGCCATGTTGCACCAATTCGCACTGGAACTGAGGTACGTTAAGGCCAACGGCTTTCTCGGCACTCAAGCCTTCGGCATCAATACCGATAAAGTTATGGTGCTTTTAAGGTACAACATCAATAAAAGTGCCTACTGATGCTGCAAGTCTTCGGCATTTTTAGGCCGTAAAACCGCCTGGAGCGGCCTTTTCAACGTGAATTTTTCATAATTGATGCGTATCTTTCGCCCCAAATAGTCTCCAATGAAAAAAACCGGTCTGTTAGCGTTGGTCTTGTGCTGCCTTTTGGCGGCGGGCACGCTCATGCATTCCTGCTCCAAGAGTAATAACGTGTTAAGACTTTCCTACGCTATCGACAGCCTTCCGCAAAATGTGTATGTGGGCGATACGGGTTACACCAACTGGCCGGTGAAGTTCGCCTTCCTGTATGGCAATCCTTTGGAATCCATGAAAGTTCAGGTAACGGGCATGCCTTTGAGGTTGACGGTCACTCCCGATTCGGTTACTGCCGTACCAACGTTTGTTGAGAATTTCGTGTTTCACGGCAATTATGCTGCGCATGGCAGCTATCCCGCCACCCTGCAGATTTTTTCACCCACCACGGGCACGCGCATCTATAACTTCAACCTCGTTGTGGTTACTGCCAACTGCGGCTTTCCGCTAGCAGGCAACTACGCGGGTA
Source organism: uncultured Bacteroidota bacterium (assembly GCA_903905685.1). GTDB lineage: Bacteria > Bacteroidota > Bacteroidia > Chitinophagales > Chitinophagaceae > CAIYTT01. The sequence continues at coordinate 7,933 of CAIVHI010000161.1, forward strand.
GCAATGCCTGTACCTCGGCAAACTATACCTACAACAGCATCGTAACCGCCAATGGCGGCAACACCATCAATATCCAGAATTTGGGCGGCTACGGCAGCAATTCCAACGTTACTGCAACCGTAAACTGCAATATGGATTCCGTCATGATAGCCAAGCAAGCTGATGGCAATGGCGATACCTTGGTAGGCGTTGGCACTTTTACCGCCAACCAAATCATCATCTACTACAAAAAGACCACCCAAGTGGCCGGCTCCGACAGTTGCGTAGCCACGCTGAACCGCCAATAGGGTTTGTAAAATATGGGAAGCCCCTGGA
>CAIVHI010000162.1 GCA_903905685.1 uncultured Bacteroidota bacterium
AAGCATGCCGTCTCGACCTGCCGATTCCGGAAGCCTCGGCTTCCAAATTTTTGACCCACGTACCACCAAAACGCCCGGCACCTCATCGGGCGTGCATTTGAACCGCCAACCAGCCTTGTGTACGGACGAACCCCCGCATGCATTTCAACTATCCTGCACCCGTAATGGCCGCCAAAAATCGGGATACGGCCTAAAAACGTCTTTTGGGCGCTCTTTCCTGCTTCAATACGCTTCCGAGATTAAATAATTGTTACGCAAACCCGAAAAAAATTTGCCCGGGTGTTAACTCTTTTCTAAATTTACCCTTTAGAAGAATCGGTAATGTAATTTTTAACAAAAATTGTTTGTAAAAGTCCTCACAATTTAAACAAAAATTGATACAAATGAAAAAGAATCTACTGTTGTTAGCTGCCGTGCTGGTTGCGTTTACGCAACTTGCAATCGCACAGAGCCGGCACCTGAAAGGTAAGGTACTCGACGAGACAGGACAAGGCCTTCCCGGAGCGGGAGTGTCCATTAAAAACACCAAAACAGGTACCGCCACCGATGTGGACGGCAACTTCGAATTGGATTTGTCGCCGGGCGACAATATGCTTGTAGTGAAAGCGGTGGGCTATGCCGACCAAGAAGTGGAAGCCAAGGACGGCGGCGTAATTGTGAACATGAAGACGCAAGCCAAAGAACTGCATGAAACCGTAATTACCGCATTGGGCATCAAGCGGGAAGCCAAAACCCTCGCCTATGCCACCCAAACCGTTGACGGCGACCAAATGAACAAATCGGGCACCGGCAACCCACTGTCAGAACTCGATGGCAAAGTGTCGGGTATGACTGTCATCAACTCATCAGGCGACCCGGGTTCGGGTACGTTCGTACAATTGCGTGGTGCCACTTCATTGACCGGTGGCAATTCTCCACTCATTGTGATTGATGGTATTCCCGTCGATAACTCCATCAACGCTTTCGATGCAACCGGCGGTGGTTTCTCGGCAAGTGGATCGGCAGGCAATTTGACTGGTAGCTCGCAGCCGACCAACCGTGGTTTGGACATCAATCCCAACGACATCGAGAGCATCAGCGTACTTAAAGGTCCTGCTGCAACCGCTCTTTACGGTATGAGCGCTGCAAGCGGTGCATTGATTATCACTACCAAGAAAGGAAACGGTGCCGGCGAAAAAGGCGTTCACGTCACCGTGAATTCCTCTACCTCGGTAGAATCCGTCAACAAACTGCCCGAATTGCAAAACCAGTTTACCGGTGGCTCAGGTGGCAAATACGGGGCCTACAACCGTGTTACATGGGGTGCCGCAATCGACACCATGGCATGGGACGGAACCAAGGGATTGGTAATCGATCCGCATGGCAACATGGTCGGTCAATCTGACCCTACCGCCAAAATCAAAGCAACTCCCTACAATCCCTATGACTTCTTCCAAAACGGGATGACCACCAACAACAACATCTCTTTGACCGGAGGCGATGCCGACAATTCCTACCGCGTGGCCCTCGGCAACTTGCACCAAACAGGTACCGTTCCTAAATCTAAATACGACAAGACGACCTTCAGCTTGGGAGGCCAAACCAAGGTAAACGACCGCATGTCTTTCTCCGGTTCAGTATCCTATATCGGTTCCGGTAACGACAAAGTGCAACAAGGCTCCAATCAATCAGGTGTGATGCTCGGCTTGCTCCGCACTTCCCCCAACTTCGACAACTCCTATGGTTTGAGCAACGCAGCCAGCAACAGCGATGCTGAAGCATACCTTACACCAGATGGCACGCAACGCAACTACCGTGGCGGTCATGGTTATGACAATCCGTACTGGACTGTTAACCGCAACCCTACACACTCCGATTTGAATCGCGTATTCGGTAATGTTCAAGCCAACTACAAACTGGCAGACTGGATAGACCTTTCTTACCGCTTGGGTGGTGACGTTTATTCCCAATCAGATAAACAGGCTTACGATATCGGGTCCCTCGGCGTTGCATCAGGCTTGGGTGAAATCAACTTGATCGACTTCTTCAATCGCCAATTCAACTCCGACGTTATCGTGAATATGCACAAGCAATTCAACGCAGACATGTCCGGTACTTTGGTATTGGGTCAAAACTATTTCTCTCAGGTAAGTTCAACGCGTTTCGTTCAAGGTACCAACTTGACGCTGCCCTACTATTTCGATATCACCAATGCAACCCAGTATATCTCTTCAGAAGGCGAAGGCAAATTGAAGCGTACTGCTTGGTATGGTCAAGGTACTTTCGATTACAAGAATATGTTGTTCCTGACAGTTAGCGGCCGTGACGAAATTTCGTCTACACTGCCGTCCAGCAGCGACAACTTCTTCTATCCTTCTGCAGGCCTTTCCTTCATCTTCACCGAACCCCTGAAATTGTCGGGCAGCAAGACATTGTCATATGGCAAGTTGCGCGTGTCTTACGCAGGTGTAGGTAAAGATGCACAGTCCCTTGCTCTCCAAACCTATTATAAATCAGCTTCCGTACTTGATGGTTTCACCTCAGGTATGACATGGCCTATCAATGGCTACTCAGGTTACCAACTGTCAAATGTGACCGCATTGATGGGTAACCCAGATTTGAAGCCCGAGCACACGAGCTCTTATGAAATCGGTACCGACCTCTCTTTCTTCCACAATATTTTGAGTTTCAGCGGAACGTACTATTACTCCCTTACAAGTGATGCCATCATCCAAGTGCCTATTTCCTACGCAACAGGATTTGCTGCAGAATGGATGAACGCTGCACAAATCAGCAACCATGGTGTTGAACTGACTTTGAATACCACTCCAATTCGCACCAAATGGGGCTTGCGTTGGGACCTCGGCTTCAACTGGAGCAAAAACGTGAACAAAGTTGAAAAATTGGCCAACGGCGTAGACAACCTCTTTGTTGCCGGCTTCCAAAACGGGTCTATTGTAGATAAAGTTGGTCAGCCTGCGGGTCTGATTTACGGCACAGACTACATCCGCGACAAGAAGGGTAACTTGGTAATCGACAATATAATAGGTGATGCCGGTTATGGTATGCCCATCGTTGACCCCAATGCACAAAACAAGGTCATCGGAAATACCAATCCCGATTGGATAGGCTCGATTATCAGCGATTTGAAGTATAAAGGATTCTCCCTTGGTTGCCAAATTGCGATGCGCATGGGTGGCCAAATGTGGAACGGGACCCTTGGTGCCCTCGACTACTTCGGTACAGCACGTGAAACAGCCAACCGTAACGACTCCACCATCTTCGCAGGTGTTGCAGGGCACATTGGTGGCAAAGACAGTGGTGTTGTTACTACAGGTGCCAAGAACGCCATCTATGGTAAAACCAACCAGTACTACTGGCAAAATATCGGTAACAGCTTCGTAGGCCCATCTTCTGCTACTGTCGAAGACGCATCGTTCATCAAACTGCGCCAAATCAGCCTCACTTATGCCATTCCGAAATCTGCACTCAAGAGTGCCCACATCAGCAATCTGTCCGTTACGCTATTCATGAACAATGTGATTTTATGGACCAAGTACAAAGGTGTTGATCCCGAATCAAGCCTCGCAGGCCCCGCCAACGGTCAAGGGTTGGATTACTTCAACAATCCCAGCT
>CAIVHI010000163.1 GCA_903905685.1 uncultured Bacteroidota bacterium
CATAGTTCCTTTGTTCAAACTATCTTTGGCATTCATACAATAGTTCTCGGCCAAATTCACGTCCATAAGTATACGCGCCATCTTATCGGGCGGAATGGGCACTTCCTCCCGTTTACAGCCCGCCAATGCAGCCACAACTATTACTACTAATGCTAATCTATTCATTATCACTATTTTAGACCACCATACTTGGCGGCATTCGGAACATCGAGCGCCGAGAGCATCGAGATGTAGGGTCCCCGTTCGGGCTTGGGCAAATTGGCCAACAGGTGCAAAAATTCATCACTCTTGGCATTGAACAGGAATTGAATCAGTACCGAACTTGGATTTTCCTTATTTACTTGGGCCAGCTTCTTCACGCCATTCAATATGCGGGCACGGGCTTCCGTGGGCTTGTTGTACATACTGTCCAGGCCTTCCCGATGCATGGTGTACCAAAATCCCCTAACGTCTTCAAAACGGGTATTCAAAAGTTCATCTACCAGCCAATACCGGTTGCGGGTGCTCTCGATGGCCTTCCAACCCGAAATCGACTTGTTGGACTCGGGCGAATTGCTCACCACATTTTGCGCCTTTTTCAGTTCATTGGTGCCGCCGTTAGGCGCAAAACTGTCGTAGTCCAACGCGAGCACCAAGTAGGAATAATACGCGAGCAAGGCAGTCAGATTGGCTGCCATAGGGTCTGTTCCACTTACTTGATTATCATCGAAGTGGAGCGGACTGTATTGCGTATATTTGAATTGGATGTCCTTGTCTACATAATTCACCAAGGTAGACGTGTAGTTGGCATTGTAAACGGGCCTAGTGGCTTGTAGGCTCATGGTGCCCGAATAAGCGTCGGGGTCGCCCCCCACATTGTTGGAAACGAGGTTGAACATGATGTTGCAATCTATGCGTTCCACCGGGCCGAACTCATTGGTTGTCCAGCGTTGATTGTTCATAAACTCGTTGATGGCCTTTTGCATAGACACGAAAACCTGCGCATCCACGCCCGATATTTTTTCATGAAGCACCGTCACCTTGCAATTAAACTCTTGCGCGGGTGCACAAAATGCCGCAAGCATCCCGGCAAGCCACAGGAAAAACCGCTCTTTATACATTTCGCATTTCAATTATATATTCAACAATACGTTTTGCCACCACTGTTTTATCTGCTATGGGCAAGCTCAAATTCACATTATTGCGACCCACAAGCGTCACTTTGTTGGTGTCGCTGCCAAAGCCGGCACCAGCATCGTTCATGGAGTTCAACACAATGAGATCGGCATTTTTGGATTCCAGCTTTTTCCTCGCATTTTCCAATTCATGGTCCGTCTCCAAGGCAAACCCCACCAAGGTGGTGCGTGCGGGCCTTATTCTCCCCAACTCCTTCAAGATATCGGGTGTCTGCACCAGTTGCAACGTGAGCGGGCCGCCGGTCTTTTTCATTTTACCCTGCGTCATTTGTTCGGGCTTGTAGTCGGCCACTGCTGCTGCCATAATGGCGATGTCGGCGGAAGAAATATGGGCAATACATGCATCATGCATTTGCTGGGCACTCTCCACTTTTTCAACCTTAACACGCTGATTTTTAGGCATTAATGACGATGGACCTAAAACAAGTACCACGTCCATCCCCACGTCTGCCAGGGCATCTGCCAAGGCAATGCCCATCTTGCCCGATGAGTAATTGCCGATAAAACGGACAGGATCCAATTTTTCGTATGTGGGGCCTGCGGTGACGAGTGCCTTCAACCCTGCACCCGCCTTGGGCGCGAAATGCGCGTGGAGATACGTGACCATTTCCTCAGGCTCTGCCATCCTGCCCTCACCTATCAAGCCGCTCGCCAACTCGCCGTTGCCAACGGGAAGGATGAAGTTGCCGTACTGGCGAAGCCGCTCCAAATTCAACTTTGTGGACGGGTGGTGCCACATGTCTTCGTCCATTGCAGGCGCCAAAAAAACGGGGCAGCGAGCCGATAGGTAAACCGCCACCAATAGGTTGTCGCAAATGCCGTGCGCCAGTTTTGCCAATGTATTTGCAGAGCACGGCGCAACCACCATCAAATCGGCCCATAGGCCCAATTCCACGTGGCTGTTCCAAACATCTTGCGAACTGATAGCCGACAGCACCGGATTCTTGGAGACCGTAGCCAAGGCCAGCGGGCTCACCAATGTCTCGGCAGCCTTGGTAGTGATAACCCTTACTTCTGCCCCTTGCTTCACCAACAATCTTACAAAATGCGGAATTTTGTAGGCGGCAATGCTACCCGTGACCGCAACTATTATTTTTTTTCCGTGGAGGCCCATAAATGTAAACCAATCGCAAGTTACACCGAATTAGCTTATTCGACCTCTTCCACTCCCCAAACCGGTGACACGGTTAGCTTGGTATCCCATTCAGACTGCCTCGGCAACCTAAAGATTAGTCGCGAACGACATCTCGCTTGATGGACTTTCAATTCCAGGAACGCCATGAGTAGATTTAAAGTATCTTCTACTTAAATAAACATAAACCATTGTTAATCAATTAAAACATCAGAATACAAATTGACATTGGAACTACGGTAGTCCTTTGACGAGCGGATTGGATTCTGAATGGGGCGACCACCAGAATATGGCCTACCGGTCGGGCATTTAGCGCGCATTCTATGGACTCGAGAATTGGCTCGGGC
>CAIVHI010000164.1 GCA_903905685.1 uncultured Bacteroidota bacterium
CGATTCTCGCGATATCATCAAGTACCTAAATGAAACGGGCTGGGAAGGAACCGATTGATGCGGGGGCTTTCCGTAAAAATGGGGGAGGGGGTAATCAAGAAGCTGTTATTAGTATGAAAAGGATATTGTTTTCAGTCGTCGTCGTTTTCTTTGTTTTTTTAAATGCCCAGGCCCAAAATTTCCGAAAGGAAACGGGTGCGCGCATTCACGCCGCAAAAATGGCCTACATTACCGATAGGCTCCGTTTGACTGAGGAACAGGCGGTTGCTTTCGCACCCGTATATGCCGAATTTGAAGCCGAGCGCAGGGCTACCCGGCGCGAATTTGTGGAGAAACACAAAGGCCATGGGCGCGATTGGGAAGACGACACCACCTCGAGGCTATATATTGACGAAGATTTGGACTACCAGCAACGCATGATAGACTTGAAACGCAAATATAACGAGCGCTTCCTGAAAGTGATTAACCCCCAACAGGTTGCGGAATTATTTGTGGCTGAAAAGGAATTCAACAAAATGTTGAGGAGGCAAATGGAACATCGCGACGAATTTCAGGGTGGTCGCGGTGGCAGGTTCCGTTAGTTGTGCTAAGCCCGGTGTCGGCTCAAATTTATCCCAATACCGGCCGGTTGCCTTAATTTTGTCGGAAATTCCCGAACATGTATCGTAAGGTCCTCATCGTAATATTGGTAGTTGCAGCATTTGCGGCCTGCAATTCCGGCAAAAACGCAGGGGGCGGCTCTGCCGACTCCATCAAAACGCACGTAGCCGCCCCATCGGCTCCCGCAAGTGCCCTTAACGATACCGGCACCGCCAAACTGGTGAAGATTGTCAATGCCTATTATACCGTAAAGGATGCGCTGGTGGCCGCCAAAGCCGACAATGCCCAACGTGCCGCCGATTCCCTATCTGCCGCTGCGGTGTCGCTCCAAGGCTTTCTATTGCAGAAGGAAGGCATGCCGGGGCCTTACAAGCCTTATTTGGATACCATCATCATGGAGTGCCGTGCCATAGCTGCCGCCACCGACAAGACTTGCGAGCAGCAACGCTTGGCATTCGGCCCTATGTCGAGCGCGCTTTATGCCCTTGCCAAGAGCACCGAGCTCCGCCACATCAGCATCTACCACGAGTTTTGCCCCATGGCTTTCAATGAGAAAGGCGCCACGTGGCTCAGCAACGAAAGCGAAATCAAGAACCCCTACTTCGGCGACAAAATGCTGGATTGCGGAGAAGTGCTGGATTCGTTGCAGTAGGGGGGATTTGCGCTTTGACGGTTTTTCGGGTCATCGCAAGGACGGCGAGGTGAACTTCTTGCATGGCAATTGGTGTGGCAGTGGAATTTTGGATTTTACATGGTGCCGATACCCCCGACAGAATCGTTTTCCATAGGTCGTCGTTGCCCCGACTGCATTTACGTGTATACACGGCCGTCAATGATGCCGGCTTTGCCGGAAGGGGTAAAATCGTATTGGTGCGTTAAACGAAACCCGTATTGGCAATTGAAGAAATGCACCCTAAAAAGGGCGGTTTCAGGCATGCGATTTCGTCTATCGGCATATTCCATGCGGCATGTGGGTTATTAGCCCATGGCAAAATATCTTTGCCGAATATTATCGTCATCGATATGCTTCATGACGGCACAGGTTTATTTCCATAGTATGTCGGGATTTGCAAAAAGGTTGATATTCACTGTCCTTTCCGTTTTTGTGGTCAATTGGGTAGCAACGGCCCAGAAGGTGACGCTGAGCGGATATATGAAGGATGCAGCCACCGGCGAGACCCTGGTGGGCGGCACCGTGTTTCCCGAGGGCGTCACCGACCTGTCGGGCCAAACCAATGGCTATGGGTTCTACTCACTCACGCTACCAAAAGGGCTCTACAAGGTGGTGTTTTCCTATGTGGGCTACAAGCAGCAGATAAAAACCGTGGACCTCACCGCCGGCGATATGAAGCTGAATGTGGATATGGTGGATGCCACCACTCTGGGCACTGTGGAAGTGACTGCGGCCCGCAAGGACGAAAATGTGAAAACCACTGAGATGGGCACCATCACCCTATCCATCAACCGCATTAAGGAATTGCCGGTATTGTTTGGGGAGGTCGACATCCTGAAATCGCTGCAATTGTTGCCCGGCGTGCAGAGCGCCGGCGAGGGCAACTCGGGCTTTTATGTGCGCGGCGGCGGCCCCGACCAAAACCTGGTGTTGCTGGACGATGCCGTTATTTACAACACAGGCCACCTCTTCGGCTTCTTCTCCATCTTCAACTCCGATGCCATCAAGGATGTGACCCTCATTAAGGGCGGCGCACCTGCCAACTATGGCGGCAGGCTGTCGTCGGTGGTGGATGTAACGATGAAGGAGGGCAACAACAAGGAGTTTCACGCCGAAGGCGGCATTGGCCTCATTGCCTCGCGCCTCAC
>CAIVHI010000165.1 GCA_903905685.1 uncultured Bacteroidota bacterium
CGCCTGTCCCACTCTTTAGCCAGCAAATCGGCTTTCTCCTCACAGGACGCCTTGATATACAATTTGAATGTAGCAGAACTCTTATGACCAGAGATAGCCATGATGACACTTTCTGGGGTTCCATATAGGAACTCTCATTGGTGCAGAAACTACGGCGTGCAACATGCGTTGTAAGCACTTCCCACTTCTTATGTACAGTGGTCACAACATTGTCACGATTGCCTCAATTCTAAAAAAAACAGTAAGTAAATTGCCATGTGTATAACTTTGCAATTGCCTAGAAAACAATTCCATACACATGCGCTTACTACTTTTCTCGTTGACCTTAAAGACTTTCGCCGACACCCAATTGTGGGCATAAACTCCACGATGTATGTCACCCCACTTAGCGAAGCTTGATTGGGGGTTAAGGATTGAATTCCTCCAATAAGGGGTCGTGGAAGAGTTTGTGTTTTACTTTAGGATTATTCTTTGAGTTTGGTGCGTTTTTGTCGGCCTCATTTACGGCTCTAATTAGGTTTAAGGAATTTTGGGCACGCATAATGAAGTAAGTGAAATAGGTTGGGAAAAAGCCTACAACCATGCCTACGCCGGCAGCCGCTAAAGGTGCACCACCTGAAATCAGCACTATGCCTCCCCCGAGCAAACCGAGTGCGGAATAGCCAAGCACCCGCGTGGCCCTACGGACACCCCGATACCGGACCAATTCTTTGGTACCCGGTGCGCCGGAGGATATCAATTCCCGCAGACTATTATAGCTCATCCGTGTGAGTGGGACGTTCAATTCGGGCTGAACGAAATAGTAATTCACAATGTGGGTGTGCCCCACACCTCCCGAAGCACCCATGCCGCCGCCGCCGCCTGGAGTAGGACCAGTCGATTCCCGTTTTTGGTATCGAAAAACATTTACAGGACCGGAAGCTACCTGCATGGCGAATTTGTTCCTTGTTTTAGGGACGCGGGCGTAATTCTTCTTACCGCTACTGAAATAAAGTACATCCCTAGGCTTGTACTCCTTGCCTCCCCCAACGATTTTTTCACCCCTGAAAAACTTGAAAGCCAATTTTACCGATGGTACCGAAATGTTTTTGCCGTCCTTGAGTTGGATATAGGGTGCTGAGTCCGTATGCGTCATCGGAAATTTCGGGGCTTTGCAACCCAATACGAGCGAACAGAGCAGCAGCAGGTAGATGAAGTTTTTCAAATTGGAAGGCTTTGGCGTAAAAATAGTGTTTGGAAATTAATTTTCCACTCAAATAATGTAACCGCATAATCCAAAAGCCCATCAATCTCAATGGATTCTTTGCCGAACCGCCATTTACCTTCACCATTGGCGCACCCAATGGCGTTGTTATGCCTGCGGGGTTCCCCGTGCGAATTTTGCCGCCTTATTTTTCCATAACTTTGCCCCACTTAATATTAAAAATAATTCATGGCCAAAACCTCCGAAAAAAAATGTTCTTTCTGTGAACGCACCGAAAGCGACGTCAATGTTTTGTTTACCGGCTTGAAGGGCAACATTTGCGATGCGTGCATAGAAAACGCCCACGAACTGCTTACACAAGCCAAAGAAGGCACCAAGCAACCGAACCCTAAAAACAACGGTGCACTCCCCAAACTCAAAAAACACAAACCCAAAGAAATCAAGGCATTCCTTGACCAATACGTAATAGGCCAAACCGATGCCAAGCGCATACTGTCGGTAGCCATCTACAATCACTACAAAAGGTTGGAAATGCCGGTGGCCGACGATGTGGAGCTGGAAAAATCGAACATCATCATGGTGGGCGAA